>NZ_JBFUBG010000186.1:0-4332 GCF_056405875.1 Rhizobium sp. P1_E6
CGTTGAGAAGGACGCTCTGCTGAAGAAGCGAGGTGAGGGACGCGTAAGGCGTCAGTGGCACGGAAGGGCCGCTGATGACCTCATCGTCGCCGATGTGGAGGCCGCGGAAATGGACGGTGCCGCTGCCGGTCTGCCGTTGCCCGATACCGTCCCAGTCATCCGCAATTACGATGCCTTCGCGATCGGCGGGGACCGCTGCTGTGAGGCGTTCGCCCGACGAATTTTCCCAGGATATCTGGATATAGTCCGCAATGTGCGAGCCCGAGGAAAAGGGCCGGCTGCCGTTGATCGTCCAGCCGCCTTCCGTCTTCTCACCTGTCGAAGTCTTCGACATGGCATTGCCGGAATTGCCCCAGATCCAGTTGCCCGCGGCTGATCCGCCCAGCCACCTGTCCTTTTGAGCATCCGAACCGCGAAAAAGGATGAGGTTCAGCGGCAGATGATGGTAACCGAAGAGATGCGCGAGCGACCCGTCGGTTTTGGCGAATTCCCTGACGATGCGAAGAGTTGTCACCCAGGAAGCCCCCTGTCCGCCATATGCCTTTGCGATTTGAGCGGAAGCCAGGCCACTTTCCTTCAGGAGCCTGATCTGATCGAGGGGGCTGCCGCCTTGCTTGTCCCGCTCGACCGCATCCTGATGGAACGCCTTTCTCAACTCGGCAGCCCTTGCCAGGAGCGGATCTTCAACGTCAAATTCGAACGACATATCACCTCCGCGCTTACCGGCGCCGGGAATTCCGGCAGCGTCGTGGCACGGACGGTCGACCGATGCGCAAAGCAAGTCCAGGCATATGAATTTGATGTGGAGGAAAGAAATTCTTCGTGCGCTCGGGCAGGGCATCACTTTTTGATGCTTACCGAGGGCGTGGCATCTACCGATGCGGCGGGCGTCGCATTTTAACAATCTGGTGGTTTCCCAGGTAATTTGGCTCGAATCCAATCAAGGCGACGAGGCCTGAACGGAGACGGTATCGTCCTCGCTATCGTACTCTGCGGGCGCGGGCGGCTCATCAGGGCAGAAGCACCGAGGCCGAGATCGGTGACATTATTGAGGCCGCTGTTCGTCCCCCTGACCGTGTGAAGCTCGGCTCTTTACTGGCGGCTATTGGTCGCGACGCTGAGCTTTCCGACAGCGACGTTGAGCCCTGCAGAAAAGTCGTGATAAGACGCCTGCGGGACCGATGACCTTCGAATGATCTTGCTGGACACCAACATTATATCCGACCGCGGAAATCAGTTCCCGATGAGGTAGTGGTCGCTTGGTTGGACGCCCAGGTAACGCTGTTCATTTCCGCACTAACGATTGCTGAACTTCGTTTCGGGATCAGTTCTTGCCCACTGGGAAACGGCAAACAATCCTCCGCGACCGCCTCGGGCGAAGTGCTGCCTCATTTCTCCGGGCGCATCCTGTCCTTTAATCTGGCGACTTCGCAGTTTTACTCGGAACTGATGGCACGTGGAGCTTGGCGGGAATGCCCCTTTCATCGTGTTCGATGACGCCGATCTCGACCGCGCCGTCGAAGGGGCCCTTCTTTCCAAGTTCCGTAATGCGGGTCAAACCTGCGTTTGCACGAACCGTATTATCGTTCAGCCGGGCATCTATGATGCGTTCATCGACCGTTTTGCCTCAAAGGTTTCACGTCTTCGGGTTGGATCGGAGACGGAGCCTGGAGTGGAACAGGGACCGCTGATCGATGAACACGCCGTGCGCAAAGTCGAGGAATTGCTGCAGGACGCCACGACAAAGGGCGCAACGGTTGCGACAGGCGGTCACCGCTATTCCATGGGCGGCCTGTTCTTCGAATCCACAGTCGTTCGAGACGCGAGCGTCGAGATGCGCGTCATGAAGGAGGAGATTTTTTGCCCTGTTGCGCCGGTCTTCCGCTTCACGGAAGAAGAAGCAATCGCGCTTGCCAATGATACGGAATTTGGGCTGGCAGGATATTTCTACACTCAAAACTTGGCCAGGGCCCATCGTGTCGCCGAACGTTTGGAATACGGCATGGTGGGGATCACGACCAGGGCGGCGGGATACGACATTGCGGAACGCCGGATGAACGGCCCGCGACGGACGGGCAGTTCGAAGGCTGTCAGCTGGCCGGGCCTGGCATCCTGCGACGCTGCCACGACCAGAATGCCAGATTGCGCCGAGCTCAAAAAACAGGCTCTTTCCGTCGAAAAGCGATAACCAATGCATTTCTTGCATAGGTGGACTGACGGATTGTCGCTGTTTTTAACCGATTGAAACGCCTATATTCCAATCATCGAAACGACGCCGGAGCCAAGCAAGGCTGCTGACGTCAGAAGCCCTCAGGAAAGGGGATTATCATGAACGTCGCACGCTCTTTCAACAATTGGCGCAAGTTCCGTCAGACCGTCAGCGARCTTGGTCGCATGTCCAGCCGCGAACTGCAGGATCTCGGTATCGACCGCGCCGATATCCGCAACGTCGCCCGCGCATCGATCGCCCGCTGACCGCACAGCATTCACTCTTTGAAGCTGCTTGACGCCCGCTGATGATGCGGGCGTTTTTGCGTCGATGTCCACTGTCTGCGATCGAGTCCTGCCATCGATCYTTYSCGATCTTTTCGACTTGCCGTTCTTGCATGGGTGCAGTGCAACATAAGCAATAGTAAGTGGTTCGTAGTCGGCGTAYASATWACCGCATCGAAGCGATGCAYCTCCTCCCGCAGAGCTTCGAATTTCAGACGGCCCACTCCTCCTCCCAGGGTCGTCTGTATGAACAGCGGCACTCCTCCTCCCAGTCGCTGTTCAGTTCTTTTCGAAAGCCTGCCGCACCTCCTCCCGCGGCGGGCTTTTTCGTTTTGGGCTATTCTCCCGAAGGTCAAGATTGAGTTGCAGTCGACATACGCTGCCTTCGAGGTTCGCGTCCGCCAGCAAAAAAGCGAGGGGCGCTCTAGTCAGGTATCGAAAGGGAGCGCGGGGGCCAAGTTTCATTCTCCTTCAATAGCTGCGAATGTAAGGTGCGTCGGCTCGAACCTTGCTCAAGGGCACCAAACGGGGGCGGGGCCACAGCGGATCCGCACCGATTGCCGCGAGTCTTTCTGGCAACACCAATGCGCGAACTGTAATCTTGGACGGATTTGTCTGGATTAGAGCGTTTCAGTTACGGTATTCGTGAGACTGCAAAGCGATTTGCACGAGCAGGACAGCTAGAGAAAGCACGTCCGAGATCTCTAAAGCAGGACCTTGATGAACGCGGATATGATAGCCGCCTGGGCGGTGGAAAACGGATTCCATGCGATCGATTCGGGGAATTATCGTCGCCATGACAATGCGGGCGTGATCACGATCGAGATAAAGAGAATGTCATTTCTCCTCATCGATGAGAGGCAAGGACTGCGACCGCGCCTCATATCGCGGTTGTTCAAAGACATACCCATTTCAAGCGGGAGCGGCCGCTTGCAGGTTCTTCTTGACCGCAAACCCAATCATTGAGCCTGACGCGGTGACCACGGCCCAGCCAATTCCCCAAGGTGGCGGATCGTCACTGACGCCGATGAGCACCGTTACAAACGCACAAAACTTTCAGTATTTCTTCTTGCGAACGATCTTGTTGCCGCGTGGTCCGCTCACGACCGGTGTTCGGTCGCGGTTTTCTGCAAGCAGGTTCCGCCAGCGTTCCAAGCGATCAGCGTCCAGGGCACCGCTTGCGACAGCTGCCTGAACGGCGCACCCCGGTTCATGTGCGTGGGTGCAATCGCGAAACCGGCAAAGCGGCGCCAGCTCGGTTATTTCTGCAAAGAGGGTGTCTATACCATCGGTAACATCGCTCAGGTAAAGCGTTCTTATCCCAGGTGTATCTATGACCCAGCCGCCGCCTGAAATAGCATGCAGCGATCGCGCCGTGGTCGTGTGTCGACCCTGGGCGTCGTATTCGCGGATGGCGCCAGTTTTCTGCCTTGTGTCAGAGCCAGGGCCGGTCATGGTGTTCACCAGCGTCGATTTTCCGACACCGGAGGATCCCACCAGCGCAACCGTCTGGCCAACGCCGCACCAGGGCCTCAACAGGGAAACGGCGTCTGCGGAGCGACCATTCAAGGCGATCACAGGCAGATCACGCTGCAAGGCCTCGGCTTGCGCCTGAAGCGTGCCAGCATCTTCAGCGGTATCAGCCTTCGTCAGCACAATCACCGGATTGCTCCCGGCCTGGTTGGCCATGATCAGGTAACGTTCCAGCCGGGCAAGATTAAAATCTGCGTTGCATGAGGTCACGATAAACAGGGTGTCGACGTTGGCGGCAACAAGTTGCTGGCCACGTCCGCCTTCCGGGCGTCGTTGAAAGACGCTTTTTCGATCAAGACGGCTGAT
>NZ_JBFUBG010000187.1:0-4272 GCF_056405875.1 Rhizobium sp. P1_E6
GAATTGCGGACTCCCTTTACCGATCATTGACAGGCAGCGGCGCTCCGCATCGCAGAAGAAATCGAATATTAAATCCGTCGTCGTCCCGTCTTATGTCGTCTATCCAGACCGATCTTGAAGCGTTTGTTCGCGAGCGCCTCTTGCTGCCAGGGACAACGCCTCCTTGATCCTTTCGGCGCTGGCCGGTTTGGTGATGACGACATGTCCATCGGCGTCCTCGACGAGGTCGGGATTCGCTGTGAGATAGGCGACGCCCAGTCCGAATCCAGCAAAAAGCGCGCGGGCGATGGAGGGGCCAGTGAGGCCGTCTCCAAGCCGAACATCGATAATCGCGACATCCGCCTCCGGTCCAAGCTCCAAAGCTTCGGACGTGTTTGTCGCGATGCCGGCGATTTCAAATCCCGCGGCGATCGCGACCTCCTCGATTGCGAGAGCAATTATTGGTTCGTCTTCGACGATGAGCAGACGCATGGTTCTTCTCCAAGGCGGTTGTAAATAAATGTAGGCGACACACGATGGCGCTTTCCGAGCGTGTCACCTGGTTGCGCCGTCAGGCTGCTGCACCTGAACGAAAATTCTGCCTTGCTGGCGGGGCCCGCCGTTGGCGTGGGTGACGGGCGACACGCCGATCGACAGCGCCGTCATCAGGACGGAGAGGGTCTTGATTTTCATGATATACTCGCTTTTCGAGGCCGCACGACGCCGTGGCAGTCGACGTGCGGTGGGGCTTCATTTCTGTTGAGGGTGGGCGGACGCGGTTTAAAGTGCGCGTCCTTGATCCGGTCAGTTGATGATCTGGATCACCTTTCGCGACGACGGTTCGACGATGACGCGCTCGTTGTTGACGATTGCATATGAATATTTCGAATTTTCCGGAACCGGTGTCACGACGACGGTTTGCGGAAGCGGCTGACCGACGACGACCTTCTCCTTGACTACGACGCGGGTCGAGGGTGCAGGTGCCTCACGGACATAGGTGACGACCTTTTCCGGCGGCGGATCGATCACCGTGCCGACGATGGCACCAGCAACACCACCGACGGCAGCACCGACAGGGCCGCCGACGATCGCGCCGGTGACTGCGCCGCCTGCAGCGCCGTTAACCGTCGAAGACTGCGCGAACGCAACGCCCGACATCAGTGCCGCGGCTGCGGCCGCACCTACGATAAGTTTGGAAAGCATCTGATCCTCCTTTTGTTCAAGCGGCCTTTTTGACCGCTGCTGAACCAACGGCAGGAAATCCTTCGCTGTTCCCGACCTCCGACCTCAGTCCGGGGGGTGACCCGGACCAAAGTCCCGGACGGAAGATGAAGGCTGCGCGTGATGCCACACGTGCTATTATCGACGGACCGAACAATGGACCGGAGCACGGAATTGTGAATCGCAAGGAAGTCGGACGCAGACGCCTCGCCATGCGCCTGCCACAGATGCGCAGCCGGATCATGTCCGCTCGGCGCCCATGGCAGCTTCAGATGTTCGAGGCCTATGAACTCGCTGTCGAGACCCGCGAGTTCATGCGCTTCAATCCTTCCGAGGAAATCCTGTTCGAGGAGTACGTGACTGCATGCCTTGAGATCGAACGTGACGTCGTTCGATCCATGCGTGACGACCGCCTCGAAAGCTAAACCTACGGGGCAAGCGACGTGCGGCTCTCGATCGCCGTCTTTAGCGGAGTTCCCTTGGAGTAGGCGACCGCTACGTCTCGGGGGCGTGCCGTGACCGACATCAGCTCGGTTTGATCGCAGGAAACTGCTCCCGTATGGCGACGCGCCGCCGACATGACCTGGAGCGTCATCACGGGAGTAGGATTCTGGCCTCGAAACCATCCACGCGTCCGCTTGCGGGTGATAAAAGCTCGAGAACCCCACCCATCTGCCGGACCATCGTGTCGGCAATCGCGAGGCCCAACCCCGAACCCTTTGCGGAAGTCGTCCCGCGACGAAACCGCAATTTCAAACCCTTGAGATCGGTCGCAGAGAGCGCCGGACCGTCGCTAGCGATGCCTATGATACCTTTATCGTCGATGGAGATCACGATCCTGCCGCCTGGCTCTCCATGAACAACTGCATTTTCGATGAGATTGCCTACGACAATGCCAAGCGCATCAACATCGACCATGCGCATCAGTGGTTTGGTCGAACTTGCATATACCAGCCGCTGCGTCGCTCCCAAATTGCGCTTGTAGTCCCCTATGACCAGATCGAGCACATAGCGGAGATCGGTCATGACCGCAGCCTGCCCGAGGCCGGCCTCTGCCCGTGCGAGCTGCAAGAGTTTTTCGGACGTATGTCCGAGCTTGACGAGCGCTTGCTCTATATTGCGCGCCCGCGCCTTCAAGGCGTCGTCCGGCAGTTCAGCCAGAAGTCTTTGCGTCTGGGCTAACGCCCCGGCCAGAGGCGTGCGTAGTTCATGCGCGCTGTGCGTGGCGAACTCCCTTTCCGCATCGATCGTCGCCCGCACGCGCTGAAGCAAAAGGTTCACGGACTGGGCGATTGGCTTCAGTTCCCGAGGCGTCGTCTCCGTCTCGACCGGCGACAGGTTGCCACCGTCCTTCTCCGAGATCGCTTCGCGCAGTTTATTGATAGGGTCCACGGCCCTTCTTGTAATCCACGCCATCAAGAGCAAGCTGAGTGGCAGCAAGACGGCTAGCGGGATGAGCATGGTCACCGCGCTTTCGCGGACGGCTTCGCGCCGGTTGCTGAACTGATCAGCGACCTGCAGGAATATTGCACCATTCGCACTAACAGCCGTGTAGAAACGGTACTTTTCGGAATCATGAAAACCTGCCGTCAGCGGCACATCGAACGGCTCTACAGGGGAGCCCTTTGAATGGAAAAGAATGCGTCCGTCTGCGGCGCGTACGTGGTAGACTAGGTATTCGTGGGCGGAAGGCGCCAGCGGCGTCCGCTCCTGCTGATCACCATTCCGGATATCTGGAATCCGACCCTCTTCAACGATAGCCAGCAATCGTTCGCCAGTTTCCTTGAGCGCACCATCGAAGATCTCGTCGAATTCCGAGCGCATTACAAGGATTCCCAGTCCGATGGCCCCAAGCCAGAATATGACCAGTAGGCCCGAAAGCGCGGTCATAAGAGGGTAGATGATGCTGCGATTTTTTCTCATTCAACCATCAGCATATAGCCGATGCCTCGCGCCGTCCTGATCTTCTCCAACCCGATCTTCTTGCGCAGCCTGCTGATGTAGACCTGCACAGTATTGCTCTCGACCTCCTCGCCGAACGCATAGAGGGCTTCCTCGATCCGCTTCTGCGTGATTAACTTTCCAGGCCTCTGGACGAGCAGATCGAGCAACGCCCATTCGCGTGGGGTCAACTGAACGTCCTGCCCGCCAACCGTGACAGAATGGGTTGCTCGTTCAATTACGATATCGGAAACCCGGACGATGTTTTGGGGACGCCCCTCGTAGCGGCGACGGACAGCGAGGATTCTTGCCTCGAGCTCGCCGAGGTTGAATGGTTTGATCAAATAGTCGTCAGCGCCTGCGTTAAGACCGGCGATGCGATCAGAAATCTGATCACGGGCGGTCAGGATGATTACCGGGGCATGACCTCCCTGTGCTCGAAAACCCTCGAGGAAAACCAGCCCGTTGCCGTCGGGAAGCTGCAGATCAAGGAGAATGAGGCCGTACTCGACAGATGTGCTTGCAGCCTCGGCATCCGCCATCGTGTGGACCCAGTCAGTCGCGTAGCCGGCAATATTGATGTGGTCTCGAACGGCCTCACCGATGAGGTCGTCGTCTTCGACTAAGAGTATGCGCACCATTCACTCCCACTGGTTCAATGTCTTGCAAGCGCCCTGCGCCTGCCTCGTTGTACCGGCTCAGGACCCGCAAGCGCATCCGACGAGCCCGGGCGACCTCGTTTTCATCGACAACGCGACAGACAGCATCGAGCAATCCCTTATAAAGCTACGCTGCCATATAGCCACGAGCCGCTTCATATTCGGACAACCAGGCAAGCCCATCTCCAGGCCGAAGGACAGAGAAGCCGTCGCCCCGAAATTACTGTTTGGTTGAGGCGGAATAGCGATCAGCGTGCGAATATCCCCACTGGTCGCTCCATGCGGATCACCAGTGGTATGAAATACCGACATTGACCGCGTTTGTGACGATGTTCGTCTTCAGGCGGTCGCCGCTGTCGATCGGCACGTCGACGCGTGAATAGGTGCCCTTGTATTCCACGAAGGTCGACCAGTTGTCGGTGACGCGGAAGTCGACGCCGGCCTGCGCCTGGAAGGTTACGCCGCCGAATTC
>NZ_JBFUBG010000188.1:0-4225 GCF_056405875.1 Rhizobium sp. P1_E6
CGCAGATGCCAACAAGGACTACTGGCAGGGTGCCCCGAAGATGCGCCGCGTCGTTCTGCGCCATATGCCGGAATCCTCCGGCCAGCGCCTGCAGCTTGAGGCAGGTGACGTCGATGTTGCGACCCGTCTGTCCTCCACCGATCTTGCAGCCGTCGAAACGGGCGGCAAGGCCGACATCCAGAAGACGCCTGGCTTCGGCTTCTATTACCTTGCTTTGAACCAGAAGGACGAGATCCTCTCCAATCCCAAGGTTCGCGAAGCCTTCCGCTATCTCATCGATTATGACGGCCTCGCCAACACCGTCATGAAATATTACGGCATCAGGCAGCAGACCATCATTCCGGCCGGCCTGCCGGGTGCGAGCGACGTCAATCCCTACAAGCTCGACATCGAAAAGGCCAAGCAACTGCTGACTGAAGCCGGCTATCCGAATGGTTTCTCGAAGGTCTATTACGCAACGCCCGTCACCCCGGAATACGAGGTTGCACAATCCCTGCAGGCCAACGCCGCCAAGGCTGGCATCAAGCTCGATCTTCAGGGGGGCGACCATATCGGCAAGTTCCGCACGCGCGAATTCGAAATCTTCTCGGCGCGATCCGGCGAACGCCTGCCGGATCCGCACGCGGTCCTCCAATCTTATGCGACCAATGCGAATAATTCCGACGATGCCAAGCTGACGGGCCTGAACGCCTGGCGCACTGCCTGGGATGTGCCGAAGGACATCCAGGACATGGTAATTGCGGCCGCCCACGAGACCGATCAGCAGAAGCGTACCGATCTCTATGCGAAGATCAACAAGGCCTACCTCGAATCGTCCCCGCCGCTGATCACCTCCTTCCTGCGCACCGATGCAAAGGCGGTTCGCAAGGAAGTGAAAGGCTACACCGGCCATTCGACATGGCTGACGCGCTGGGACACGGTCTCCAAGGGCGAATGACCTCCTCCAAGGGAGAATGACGTGAGCATCTCACAAACATCCTGGGCCACATCGGGCGGTGGAGCGGCTGCGCTCGACGCAGTGCGAAAGCTGGCGACATCCTTCAGCGTCATCCTGACGACGCTTCTTGGCCTACTGGTCATCACCTTCGTCGTCGGCCGCATGGTTCCGGCTGATCCGGTCATTGCTGTTATCGGCGATCAGGCCGACCAGGCGACCTATGAACGGGTCTACAAGGAAATGGGGCTGGACCAGCCGCTCTATGCCCAATTCGCGACCTATCTCGGCAATGTCGCCCAGCTGAATTTCGGCCAGTCCCATGTCACCAAGAACCCCGTGGCAAGTGACCTTGCCCGGGTGTTCCCGGCGACACTGGAGCTTGCGACGCTGGCAACGATCATCGGCGCCGGCCTCGGTATTCCGCTCGGCATCATCTCCGCCGTCCGCAAGGGTACCTGGGTCGATCATCTTGCAAGGATCGTCGGATTGCTCGGTCATTCGACCCCAATCTTCTGGCTCGGCACCATCGTCATCCTGGTCTTCTACGCCAAGTTCGGGCTCATTCCTGGCAGTGGCCGGCTGGACGTCTACAATGAGGGCCTGGTCGAAGGGCCGACCAACTCCATTCTCGTCGATGCGATCATTGCCGGCGAATGGGAGGTTTTCCGCGATGCCTTGCTGCATGTCGCAGCCCCTGCCCTCATCCTCGGTTATGCGGCCATGGCCTATCTCAGCCGCATGAGCCGCAGCTTCATGCTGGAACAGCTTCGGCAGGAATATGTGCTGACGGCAAAGGCAAAGGGGCTCGGCCAGCGCGCCATCATCTGGCGCCATGCCTTCCGCAACATACGGGTTCAGCTTCTGACTATCATCGCGCTTGCCTATTGCGGCCTGCTGGACGGCACGGTTCTCATCGAGACCGTCTTTGCCTGGCCCGGCCTCGGGCAATATCTGACCTCGGCTCTCTTCTTCGCGGACATGAACGCGATCCTCGGCAGCGTGCTTCTGATCGGCATCATTTCGATCGTCATCAACCTGCTGTCCGATATCGCCTACCGCTTCCTCGATCCGCGTACCCGGTGACATCATGGCGACACGTTATTTCAACGATCTCCACAATTGGCTGATCAACGAGGAATTCACCTCGACACGGCAGGCGCGTTTCCACAAGGCCTACGTCCTATGGCTCAACCTTCTTGCCAATCCGCTGGCCTTTGGGGGGTTCCTCGTCGTGCTTGCACTGGTGCTCATCGCAGCCTTCGCGCCGCTGCTTGCCAACTACGACCCTATTGCCCAGGATTTGACGATGGCGCTGAAGCCACCGTCTGCCGCAAACTGGTTCGGAACGGATGAGTTCGGCCGCGACGTCTACTCGCGCCTCGTCTTTGGCGCACGCACAACGCTCTATATCAGCATTCTCGTAACGGTCATCGTTGCGCCGATCGGCTTTGTGATCGGTGCGGCGGCCGGCTATCTCGGCGGTTGGGTGGATGTCGTCCTGATGCGCATCACCGATATCTTCCTTTCCTTCCCAAGCCTCGTTCTGGCATTGGCATTTTCCGCAGCCCTCGGGCCAGGCATCGAAAATGCCGTCATCGCCATTGCGCTCACGGTCTGGCCACCGATCGCCCGACTGGCGCGAGCCGAGACGCTGACATTTCGTGCCGCCGACTTCGTCGTCGCTGCCGAACTGCAGGGCGCCGGCATGCGCCGCATCCTGCTGCATCACATCGTGCCGCTCTGCGCCCCTTCGATCATCATTCGACTAACGCTCAACATGTCGAGCGTCATCCTGACAGCCGCCGGCCTCGGCTTCCTCGGCCTTGGCGCCCAGCCGCCGATGCCTGAATGGGGCGCCATGGCTGCGTCGGGCCGGCAATATCTGCTCAACGCCTGGTGGCTGACGACGGTCCCCGGCATCGCAATCCTCGTGGTCAGCCTCGCCTTCAACCTGCTGGGCGACGGCCTGCGCGACATCATGGATCCCCGAAATGCCTGATCAATCCCAGCCGATCCTTTCGGTCAAAAACATGTCGGTCCAGTTCCCGACCCTTTCGGGCGTCGTCACGGCCGTGAAGAACGTCTCCTTCACTGTCGGGCGCGAGAAAGTCGGCATCATCGGCGAATCCGGCTCGGGAAAGAGCACCACCGGACGCGCCATCATGCGGCTGCAGCCGGCGACCGCAAAAGTGGTGGCCGACGAAATACACTTCGAGGATATCGATCTCATGCGCGCCAGCGAGGCCGATATGCGCTCGATCCGCGGGCGGCGCATTTCGATGATCCTGCAGGACCCGAAATACTCGCTCAACCCGGTCATGACGGTCGGCGAGCAGATTGCCGAAACCGTCATTCTCCATGAGCGTGTCGGTCGCCGTGAGGCACGGGCACGCACACTCGCCATGCTGGAACGGGTCAACATTCGCGATCCGGAGCGAGTCTTCGACCTTTATCCGCACGAAGTCTCCGGCGGCATGGGACAGCGTATCATGATCTCGATGATGCTGATTTCCTCGCCGTCACTGATCATCGCCGACGAGCCGACCTCGGCTCTCGACGTGACGGTGCGCCAACAGGTCCTGTCGATCCTCGACGATCTGATCACCGAGCGCAACATCGGCTTGGTCTTCATCTCGCATGACCTCAACCTGGTGAAGAGCTTCTGCGATCGGGTGATCATCATGTATGCCGGGCGTATCGTCGAAGAGCTCGAAGCTGCCAAGCTTGAGGAGGCAACCCATCCCTATACGCGGGGTCTCCTCCAGGCGCTGCCGAGCCTCGATCATCCCCGAGACCGCCTTGAGGTCCTGAGGCGCGACCCAAGCTGGGCGGAGGCATGAACATGATGATCTCAGTCAAAAACCTCGCCGTTTCCTTCGGTCGCGGCCCTTCCGCCAAGCAAGTGGTCAAGGACGTCTCCTTCGACGTTGCTGCAGGCGAGACGTTCGGCCTCGTCGGTGAAAGCGGCTGCGGCAAATCCACTGTCCTGGGTGCGCTGGCCGGCAGGATCAAGGAGTGGGGCGGCTCGATCGCGATCGATGGAGAGGCAATCGCTGTCAGGCGCTCAAAATCGCAGCTTGCCAAGCAGCAGATGGTATTCCAGGACCCCTTCGGCTCGCTTCATCCGCGCCACACGATCGGCCGCACGCTTCTCGAACCACTCGAAATCCATGGCGTCGACCGGCGCAGGGAGCGCGTGGAACAGGTGCTGCGCGACGTCGGCCTGCCTGCCTCTTTCTACCATCGTTTCCCGCACCAGCTGTCGGGGGGGCAGCGCCAGCGCGTTGC
>NZ_JBFUBG010000189.1:0-4054 GCF_056405875.1 Rhizobium sp. P1_E6
CGATGAAGGCGAGCGCAAAGAGCATCGGCAGCGTCAGGTGGATGTCGCCGCGCCACAGCGTCAGCACCCAGTTGTAGACCTTGATCGCCGTGGGCACGGCGATGATCAGCGTCGTGGTGGCAAAGAAGAAGCCGAAGGCCGGGTTCATGCCGCTGACATACATATGGTGTGCCCAGACGACGAAGCTTAAGCCCCCGATGATGACGATCGCCCAGACCATCATGCGGTAGCCGAAGATGTTCTTGCGCGCATGCGTGCTGATCAGGTCCGAAACTATGCCGAAAGCCGGAAGTGCAACGATATAGACCTCCGGATGGCCGAAGAACCAGAAGAGGTGCTGGAACAGGATCGGGCTGCCACCGCCATGTTTCAGCTGCTCGCCCATCTCCACGATCGCCGGCATGAAGAAGCTGGTGCCGAGCACGCGGTCGAACAACATCATGACGCAGGCGACGAAGAGGGCCGGAAAGGCCAAGAGCGCCATCACGGTCGCGGTGAAGATGCCCCAGACGGTGAGCGGCATTCGCATCAGCGTCATGCCGCGCGCCCGTCCTTGCAGCACGGTCACCACATAGTTCAACCCGCCCATGGTAAAGCCAATGATGAAGACGACCAGCGAGGTGAGCATCAAGAGGATGCCCCAGTCCTTGCCGCCAGGCGTGCCGGAGAGAACGGATTGCGGCGGATAAAGCGTCCAGCCGGCCCCGGTCGGGCCACCGGGGGCGAAAAAGCCCGCGACCAGGATCAGCACCGCAAGCAGATAGATCCAGTAGCTCAGCATGTTCGCGTAGGGGAAAACCATGTCGCGCGCGCCGACCATCAGCGGAATGAGGTAATTGCCGAAGCCGCCGAGGAACAGCGCGGTCAACAGATAGATCACCATGATCATGCCGTGCATGGTGATGAACTGATAATAGTGATCGGCATCGATGAAAGAGAGAGCGCCGGGAAAGGCGAGTTGAATCCGCATCAGCCAGGAGAGCACCAGCGCCACCAGGCCAATCGCGATCGCCGTCACCGAATATTGCACGGCGATGATCTTGGCGTCCTGGCTGAACACGTATTTCGTCCACCAGCTTCGCGGATGATAGAGCTCGACATCCTCGACTTCGGCGGATGGGATGGCGCCCGCGCTGCCGGATGGAATCTCGACCATGATCTCTCTTCCTTCCTTTGCCGGTTCAGTTTGCCGGCGGCGGCTCTCCCGATGACGCCGTGAGCTGGGTGAATGTCTGCTGCTGCCCGAGCCAGGTCTGGTAGTCCGCGTCGTTATCGACGACGACGGTGCCGCGCATTTGCGGATGGCCGACACCGCAGAGTTCGGCGCAGAGGATCTCGAAGGTCCCCGTGCGCGTCGGCGTGAACCAGAAATAAGTGATCATGCCGGGGATCATGTCCATCTTGGCGCGGAATTCCGGCACGTAGAAATCGTGCAGCACATCGACGGAACGCAGCAAAATGTGCACCGGCTTGCCGATCGGCAGATGCAGTTCGCCGCCCTCGATGATGACATCGTCAAGGCCGCCTGCGTCGTTCTTGTCGAGACCGAGCGGATTTTCAGGGCTGACATCGCGCGTCTCGGCACGACCGAGCTTTCCGTCCGCGCCCGGCAGGCGGAAACTCCAAAGCCATTGCTGGCTGACGACCTCGACGGATGCCGCATCGGCAGGAACCGTGATGAACTGGTTCCACACGATCAGGCCGGGCGCCAGCATGGCCGCCACGCCGACCGCCGTTCCTCCTGCCAGCAGCAATTCCAGCCGGCGGTTCTCCGGCTCATAGTGAGCGCGGTTGCCCGGTCTGTGTCGGAAGCGGAAGACGCAATAGGCCATGAAGGAAATCACCGCCACAAAGACGATGCCGGTGATCCAGAAGGTAATGATCAGCGTGCTGTCGATATAGGTCCAGTTGGACGCGATCGGCGTCCACCACCACGGGCTGAGCACATGGAACAGCACGGAGCCGACGACAATCAGGACGAGAATCAGCACGACAGCCATTTCTGCTCCTCCTCGAGCAGGTTGACCCGTGAAACCGCATTCCGCAAAAAGTCCGTGTTTATTATCGCACAGATAGAAAATATCGGCAATTACGGCAATTTAGGCATGCGCCGCCGATCAAAGGCCCGTCATTTGGAGTATTGCCCATCACTGAGAATATTGTTTGAGATAGGCGATGAGGTCGGTGATCTCCTGATCGTCCTTCACGCCGACGAAGGCCATCTTTGTGCCTTTCACCTTTGCTTTTGGATTGTGCAGATAGTCGCGCAGCACTGTCTCGTCCCAGACGAGACCGCCTTCGCCAGCCGCCTTCATTGCGGGCGAGTAGGCGAAGTCGGGATGCGTTCCGGCCTTTCGACCGAACACCTTGTTCAGCGACGGACCGACCTTGTTCGTATCGGATTCAACGACATGACAGGTCGCGCATTTCTTGAAAACAACGGCACCTGCCGTCGCATCACCCTCCTGCGCCCCTGACTTACCAGGGGAAAGGGCAATCACGGATAAGCCGATCAGCAGAACAACACGGTAATCCACGGCAAACCTCATCCTCCTCAAGGTCGCCAAGCCACTCGCACTCGCCGTGGCATTGGCGCGCGGACGGTGGCTGGGATGCCGCAAAGCTTAATCCTTCGCGGGGGCAAGTCAATCGTTCCACAATTCCGGTGCAGTGACGCATCGCCGCAAGGCCGAAACCCGGCTTTCGCGCCTGCCGGTTGCGCCCAGGAGAGGTTGCCGGAATGGAGCGGCGTGGAAGGCAACGCAGAGAGTTCAGCGGAAGCGGCCGCCCGAGCCCCTAGCGGATCTCCTCATCTGCCCTGACGGGGGTATCTTCTTCCCGCCGGGCGAGGGGTGTCGGTGGCTGCTATTCGCCGGCTTCCAGCCGATGCAGGAAATTGCGCAACTCGGCCTCATCGATGCCGACGAGGTGGCGCTTTTCCGGATAGGCGCCGGAGCGGATATCCTCGGCAAATTCGCTGAAGGCGGCGATACGCTCGCGCTGCAGCCGGTCATGTTCGGCGGCGAAATTGCGATAGATCTTGGCGTGGCGCGGAGTGTGGTCGCGGTTGGTGCCGAGCACGTCGTCGGCGAAGAGATATTGCGCATCGCAGCCGCGGCCGGCGCCCATCGAGATCATCAGCATTGATGTTCTCTTTGAGATTGCCGCCGCCACATCGCCGGGAACGACTTCGATCTCGGCCGCAAAAGCGCCCGCCTCCTCCAGCGCCTTCGTCTGGCGCCAGATGTCTAAAGCGCTGGCGGCCGTCTTACCAACGGCGCGGAAGCCGCCGGTCCAGGTGGCTTTCGATGGGATGAGGCCCACATGTCCGCAGACGGGAATGCCCTCGTCGCGCATGCGTCTGATGGTCTGCAGGCTTGCGGCGCAATAGACGGCATCGCCGCCCGCCTTCAGCGCCTTGAAGGCTTCACGCATATACTCCTCGGCCGAAACGTGGTCGCCATATTCCAGACCCGGAACGGCAAAGGGCGTGGGCGCCGCTTCGCGAAAAACAGGCCCGAGCAAAGCGGGTGGCACGGAGACCATGTCGATACCCGCCTTTTCGGCCGCTTCCGCCTCCTCCAGCGAGGTGATGCGCAACATGGTGAGCTGCCGTTTTCCCTTGAGTGCAAGCAGGTCAGCGACCGTCGCGCGATAGTGTCTTTTCATCGCAAATTCCTTTGGGGCCAGATATCTGGATATCTCTCTCAGGCGGCGAGCAGCGTCTTCAGCTTGACGTTGCTGGCGGTCAGCGCGGCGGGATCTGGATGCGCGCGCGCGGCAATCAGCATTTCCGCCAGCCGGATATCGCGCGCCACCGCATTGCCCGGCCCGATGCCGCTTGCGGCAATGAGCCGACCCTCGCCATCGAGGTGGAAGAGGATGAAGGCTCGCTCGCCGAGATCGCGGCGCAGATGCATGACCGCGCCATCGGCAAGACCAGCGATCTGCAGCGTCATGTCGTACTGATCCGACCAGAACCACGGCACGGCAGAAACCGGCTCATCGGCGCCGAGCATATTGGCAGCGGCAAGCATGCCCTGCTGCTGTGCAT
>NZ_JBFUBG010000190.1:0-3939 GCF_056405875.1 Rhizobium sp. P1_E6
CCTATGGCGAGCTCGGCGGCCATGTCGCAAGCTACGCGTCCGCGGCGGAAATTTTCGAGATCGGCTTCAACCATTTCTTCCACGCCAAGAGTGACGATCACGGCGGCGACCTCGTGTTCTTCCAGCCCCACTCTGCGCCGGGCGTCTATGCGCGTGCCTTCCTCGAAGGGCGCCTGAGCGCAGATCACCTCGCGCATTATCGCCAGGAAATCGCCGGCGAGGGGCTTTGCTCCTACCCGCACCCCTGGCTGATGCCCGACTTCTGGCAGTTTCCGACGGGTTCGATGGGCATCGGGCCGATCAGCGCCATCTACCAGGCTCGCTTCATGCGTTACATGCGCGACCGCAAGCTGCAGGATACCGATCCCCAGCATGTATGGGGCGTGTTCGGCGACGGCGAAATGGACGAGCCGGAATCGATCGCGGCCCTGTCGTTGGCCGCACGCGAGAACCTGGACAATCTGACCTTCATCATCAATTGTAATCTGCAGCGTCTCGACGGCCCCGTGCGCGGCAATGGCCAGATCATCCAGGAGCTGGAAAGCCTCTTTAAAGGGGCCGGATGGAATGTCATCAAGGTCCTTTGGGGCTCCGAATGGGATCCGATTTTCGCGCGCGACGAAAACCATAACCTCCTCAAGCGCTTTGCGGAGACGGTCGACGGCAAGTACCAGACTCTCGGGGCGAAGGACGGCGCCTATAATCTCGCCCATTTCTTCGATGGCGACCCCGAGGTGCGAAAACTTGTTGCCCATATGTCCGACAAGGATATCGATCAGCTGAAGCGTGGCGGCCACGATTTCCGCAAACTCTACGCAGCCTTCAACGCTGCCAAAGCGACGAAGGGCCGTCCGACCGTCATCCTCGCGAAGACCAAGAAAGGTTACGGCATGGGCGGGGCGGGCGAATCCCGCATGACCGCGCATCAGGCAAAAAAGCTTGACATCGATGCCCTGCTCGCGTTCCGCGACAAGTTCAATCTCCCGCTGAGCAATGAACAGGTCGAAAAGCTCGAATTCTTCCGCCCGGGCGACGATTCGGCCGAGCTCACCTATTTGCGAAACCGCCGCGCCGCCCTCGGCGGCTATCTACCGAAGCGGCAAAGATCTGCCGACGCGGTTTCGGTTCCTGCCTTTGCGAGCTACGCGGATTTCGCCGTCAAGGCAGATGGCAAGGACATGTCGACGACGGTCGCAGTCGTGCGCTTGTTCAGCAATCTGCTGAAAAGCAAGGATTTCGGGCCTCGCATCGTGCCGATCGTCGCCGACGAAGCGCGTACCTTCGGCATGGACAACCTGTTCCGCCAGGTCGGCATCTACTCACCGGTCGGCCAGCTTTACGAGCCGGAGGATGCCGGATCGATGCTGTACTACAAGGAATCCGTCGATGGTCAGCTCTTGGAGGAAGGCATCACCGAAGCGGGGGCGGTTTCTTCCTGGGTGGCGGCAGCCACCGCATACAGCGTCCACGGTTATCCGATGCTGCCCTTCTACATCTACTATTCCATGTTCGGTTTCCAACGGATAGGCGATCTGATTTGGGCTGCCGCCGATCAAAGGGCGCGAGGCTTCCTGATCGGCGCCACGGCCGGCCGTACGACGCTTGGCGGGGAGGGGCTGCAGCATCAGGATGGAAACAGCCACGTCATGGCGGCGATGATCCCCAATTGCCGGGCATACGATCCGGGCTACGCCTACGAGATGGCCGTGATTCTTGATCATGGCGCACGCCGGATGATCCAGGATGGCGAGGACGAGTTCTATTACATCACCGCGATGAACGAGAGCTACGCACAACCCTCAATGCCCGCCGGCATCGAGGAGGGGATCGTCAAAGGCATGTATCGCCTTGCCGGCCCCAAAGATATCGCGATCGTCCGATTGCTCGGCTCAGGCGCAATCCTGCCGGAAGTCGTCGCAGCCGCCGAATTGCTGAACAGCGAATGGGGCGTCGAAGCCGAAGTCTTCAGCGTTACGAGTTTCAGCGAACTGGCGCGCGAAGCTCGCGAGATCGAACGGGAGCAAATCTTCGGAGCGAATGCGGAAGCGCGCAAAAGCCATGTCGAAAGCCTTCTATCCGGTTCGGCACCGATTATCGCCGCGACGGACTACGTCCGCGCCTATCCGCAGCTCATTGCGTCCTATGTTGCGGCCCGGTTTGTCGCGCTCGGGACGGACGGCTTCGGACGAAGCGATACCCGCCAAGCCCTGCGATCATTCTTCGAGGTCGATCGTCACCACATCGTCGTTGCTGCCCTTTCGGCCCTCGCCGCGGAGGGAAAATTCGACCGAAAGAAAGTTTCGAAGGCGATCGACAAATACGGGCTCGCAAGCGGGCGTGCCGCGCCGTGGCTGCGCTGAGCCTAGGCGCGCCAACCGGGTAGACGACAACCGTTGAGATTTCGGCAAGCGATCCGGCCAGGACCCTGAGAGGTGTCTGCAGGCCCGACGTGTCGAAGAAGGAGGAAGCGCCCATGGGCGTTCAGCAGACAATCGAGTTACCAGATATCGGCGACTACAAGGACGTTCCGGTGGTCGAGATCATGGTCAAGCCCGGCGACACCGTCACCGTTGATCAGCCCCTGATCGTCTTGGAATCCGACAAGGCCACAATCGAAGTACCATCGCCTGTGGCCGGCACGGTCGTGGACCTCTTGGTCGAGGTGGGCAGGAAGGTCTCCAAGGGCGTTCCGGTTCTGACCATAGAGGCGGGCGAGGGGACAAGCGCGCCAGCCTCGCCGGCGAAGGCCGAACCGGTGGAGGAGCCGCAAAAGACGAGCACGCCGGCCAAGGTCGAAACGCCCGCCGCGAAATCGGACCTCACAGTCCCGGTGGCACTTTCCACTGCCTCGACACATGCCACGCCCTCGGTGCGCGCATTCGCCCGCGAACTCGGCGTCGATCTCAAGGAGATCGCAGCCTCTGGCCCCAAGGGACGCATCCTGCGCGAAGATGTGCAGACCTACGTCAAGAACAAGCTCGCCGCGGCCGGCACCACGTCCCTCGCCGGCGCAACGTCAGGATCGGGCATTCCGGCAATGCCTTCCTTCGATTTCGCCAAATATGGCGAAATCGATCGGGTGCCGTTGTCGCGGATCCAACAGATTTCCGGTGCAAACTTGCATCGCAACTGGCTGAACATTCCGCATGTCACGAATTTCGATAACGCCGATGTCACGGATCTCGAAACCTTCCGCCTGGCGTTGAACGCTGAAAAGCGCCAGGCCCCGATAAAGCTCACCATGGTCGCCTTCCTGATCAAAGCATCCGCCCTGGCGCTTGCTGCCTATCCGCGATTCAACACCTCGCTTGAAGGCGATATGCTGATCCAGAAAAAATACGTCCATATCGGATTTGCCGTCGATACGCCGAAAGGCTTGATGGTGCCTGTGATCCGCAATTGCGATCGCAAGGGCCTCGTCGAGATTGCCAATGAGATGGCTGCACTGTCCGAAAAGGCGCGGCAAGGAAAACTCCTGCCGACCGACATGGAGGGTGGCTGTTTTTCCGTCTCGTCGCTGGGCGGTATTGGCGGTGCAGGCTTCACGCCGATCATCAATGCGCCGGAAGTTGCCATTCTCGGCGCCGCGCGTTCGCAGATGCAACCGGTCTGGGACGGGACGGCCTTCCAGCCAAGACTGATCATGCCGGTCAGCCTGTCATGGGATCACAGGGTCGTGGATGGTGTCGCAGCTGCTCGGTTCCTCGGGCATCTGGCCACCCTGCTTGGTGATTTCCGCCGCGCCATCCTTTGATCGTCCATCCCGACGTCCTTTTTTTGCGAAAGAGCCCGCATGACAACAGTGGAAATTCTCGTCCCCGATCTTGGTGACTTTAAAGACGTGCTGRTTGCCGAAGTCTTCGTGAAACCCGGCGATATCGTTGTCGTTGAGCAGCCCGTGGCCTCCGTCGAGACCGACAAGGCGACGATGGATATTCC
>NZ_JBFUBG010000191.1:0-3855 GCF_056405875.1 Rhizobium sp. P1_E6
GTCGGAGCGGACATCACGCTCGATCAGCTCGCCCAGATCGTCGAGAACGTGAAGGTCGCGCAGTCCGGGTTCGGGTTTCTGTCGATGTCAGATGGAAACGTGATCGCGATCAACAAGGCTGGCGAGCAAACGATCGGGGTGAATGCCGCAAGCGAAGGCAACGGCAGCGGCGTAGCTGGCATCGAGCGATCGCTGAAGACTAGCACTCAGCCGTCAATCGTCAAACTCGCCTCCGACCAGCGGGAAGGAATAAGGCACCTGCTTTTGAATATAGGCGGCAACGAAGTGCCTTTCATGGTCATCATGAAGAACCTTCCCGCAACGAATCTTTGGTCATCGGGGCCCGTGAAGGCTGAAGCAATGTCCCTTGGCATCGTTGTACCGGAACAAGAAATCTACGCGTCCCTGGTGGCCGCCCAGGCCAAGATCACCGACGCGACCAATCGCATCGTTCTCTATCAGATCCTGGCGATCCTCGCGTCGCTGATCATCGTACTCATCGCGGTCGTCGCGGCCTCCAAGCGCATTACGGCAGGAATCAGTGCGTTGGCGAGTGCCGCTCGGAAAATCCAGGCGAAGGACTATTCCGTCCGCGTAGCTGTCACCAGCCGGGACGAAGTCGGCGAAGCTGGCGAGGCTTTCAACAGGATGGCCGAGGAGATCAGCTTTCACACCGAAAACCTCGAGCAGATCGTAGCCGAGCGCACCGCTGAAATCGAGGACGCCAAGGAGGAGATTTCGACGCTCAATGCACAGTTGGAGCGGGAAAACCGACGGCTAGGAACAGAGCTGGCCGTTGCGGAGAGAATCCAGATGATGGTCCTGCCGCTGGAGGAAGAGTTGCAATCGTTTCCAACCCTCGAGGTAGCTGGATACATGAGGGCCGCTGAAGAGGTCGGCGGCGACTACTACGACGTTCTCGAAAGCGGCGACAGGCTCAAGATCGGCATCGGAGACGTCACGGGTCACGGCCTGGAAAGCGGTGTCCTCATGCTGATGGTCCAGTCGGTGGCGCGCGCACTTCAGGAAGCCGGCAGCACCGACCCGGTGAAATTTCTGACTGATCTGAACAGTGCCCTGTTCAAGAATATCGAAAGAACGAAGATCGACAAGCACATGACGCTGGCCTTCCTCGACTACGACGGCACGGACATGGTGCTGTCCGGACAGCACGAGGACGTCATCGTGGTGCGGGCAAACGGGGACATGGAACGGATCGATACCATCGATCTTGGGTTACCGATCGGCCTGGAAGCCGACATCGCCCCCTTTGTGAATTCCGTCAGGATACCGTTCGAGAAGGACGACCTCATCCTGCTTCACACCGACGGCGTCACGGAGGCGGAGAACAGCTCCGGGGAGCTCTTCGGCATCGAGAGACTGTGTAACGAAGCACTGCGCCTGAAAGAAAGGAGCGCAAACGCAATCGTGTCGGGGATCGTAACCGCCCTGATGGAATACGTGGGCACCCAGAAAATACGTGACGACATCACCCTCCTCGTTTTGCGGCACAGGTGAGCTATGGCTAGAAGATTATATGGCTCGATCGACTTGGCTGAGACCAATTTGCAGCGCGGTGCGCGGCTCACGCTGACAGACGGGCCATTGCAGCTTGGCTGGAGGCATTCGGGCATTACATCCGACTTCATCGCGGGCGTGATGGCGATGCCCTACGCCTCCAGCAAGCAACATTACACTGTGGTTCATCACAGCATCGGGTACCTCGCTAACGAACTGATCGAGAACGCAGTGAAGTTCCGGCTGCCTTCATCGATAGAAATCCAAGCCTGCCTTCGCTCGGCGGAGTTCCTGCTGCGTGTGAGGAACCCGATCGCGCTCGAGAGTTCGGCAAGGTTTCAGCGGACGCTTGATCATATGCTCGAGAGCGATCCCGGCGACCTGCTTATTCGGCAGATCGAAGCAAATGCGCTGGCTGATTCAAACGCCTCCGGCCTCGGTCTGTTAACGCTACTCAGCGATTACGGAGCAAGGATGACTTGGGAATTCGATGACTATGGCGAGGGCAGCGTTATGCTCACTACGACTGCAGCAGTGTCGGTACCGATGGTTTCCAACATGTGAGGGTACAATGGAAATTCGAGATGAAGATTTCAGAGTGTGGGCAGAAGGCAGCGAGGTCTTCTTCGAAGGAACCCTAAGGCTTGCAGGGCCAGACGCGTACGCGCCGATATTCTCCCTGGCGTCCGGCATTCTTTCCGGTCACCACGCCCGCGTGTCTTTCGATCTGACCGGACTTGAGTTTCTCAATTCTTCAGGGATCAACCTGCTCGCCAAATTGACGATCGAGGCTCGAAAGCGCCCGGAAGTCCAACTTGTGGTGAAAGGCACGAGCCAGTATCCGTGGCAGACCAAATCTTTGCCAAACTTGAAGAAACTATACCCGCAGATCGACCTTCGCCTTGCTTGACTGCGCTCGTGGCTCGGTCAAATTGCCTACTGACTTGTCCGACGAGCAGACGGCAATGCCGCTGCGATCTTCCGCCATCCGTAGCCGGTGATACCGGGCGTTCTCAACATTTGCACGGTTTCCACGTCACCGAGGTCGCGGACGGTTTAAATCCCAGCTGGTGCAGTTTGTCGAGCACCGCAGTTTCAGCTCGAAATCTTCGAGATTCCGTGGACGCGACGGCATCATGCCCCCTCTATCGGATCAACTCACAGATTGGCAGTTTTCGGAGCCTTCCTGCAGCAAATTTTCCCGATGGCAATATTGACAGGCGCGTTCGAAACGAACTGGTCGCCTCACGGAATGAACATCGGATCTCACTTGGAACAGCGTGAGAACACTGACATCCAAGCGGGTCCGCCTGTCGGTCATCGCGGAACCGAATTCGCGGTTTCTCGTTGTGATGGCAACGGGGGACCCAACATGAATAAATCAAAGTTTGAGTGGCTAGCTCGTTCAGGATACGGCGCGAGGGGGATCGTCTTTCTCCTGGTTGCCGCATTGGCCATGTTTTCAAGCTTTGGCGGCAGCAAGGCCGACACAAAATCAGCTCTCGACGTGCTGCTAAACCAGCCCCTCGGCCAGGTCTGGCTTGCATTGATCGGCCTGGGTCTACTCGGCTTCGTCGCATGGCGGCTCGCTCAGTCGCTTGCCAACGCCGACAATCATGATCGTAGCGCGAAAAGCTATCTGATCCGGGCTTCGCTCTTCGGCAGTGCGTTCACCTACATCGGTCTGGCAATCTACGCGTTCGAAGCAGCGATAGGTGCAGGACCTGGCGGCGCTAGCGGAGAACAGGGCCTCGCTGCCTGGGTCATGTCTCAACCTTTCGGCCGATATCTCGCTGGAGCGATAGGTGTCGGATTCATCATCGGGGGCGTCATCACCGCGCTCAAAGGCTTGACCCGCCGCTTTGAACGCTATCTCGATCTTCGGCAAAATCGTCTGCTCTTTTTGGTCTGCGTCTACGGCCTCTTAGCTCGTGGCGCGGTCTTCGCCATTATCGGCATCTTCTTTTGTTATGCAGCCTTCAAAGTGGACCAGAGTCAGGCCGGAAGCATGAGCGAGGCCTTGTCATGGATCAGGCAACTTCCCTTCGGCAGCATTCTATACTTTGCGGTCGCCATCGGCCTTGCCGCTTTCGGCATCTACAACCTGGTCGAGGCGCGGTATCGACGGGTGCATTCTCCAAACCTCTCGGCTGTCCGCAGAGAACTGCCGACGTTAAGCCGGTAAGAGGCTACGTCGACAACATGATCGAGGCAGCCCAACAAAGTCGACCATGATGGCTATGACGGCATTTCTCGGCGTCGCTTGTGTTGCTGCATCCGGCCCGCTTGTCGGCAGCGGGTGCCCTGCCCCCAGGTGTCGGCGGATCGAACGCGCAC
>NZ_JBFUBG010000192.1:0-3839 GCF_056405875.1 Rhizobium sp. P1_E6
GTCCATTGGGTGCGGGAAAGACGGAGCTGGTCGAATCCCTCTATGGCTTCATGCCGGAGTTGACCGGCGGCTCGGTGGAGCTCGGCGGCGCGGACTTTTCCCCGCGCAATCCGCGCGATTCCATTGCGCACGGGATCGCCTATGTCTCGGCCGAACGTCAAAAGGACGGCCTCATCCCCAATCTCTCGGTGCTGGAAAACATGATGCTCGGATGGCACCGCGGCGCGCCTCGCAAGGGCTCCGTGGTCAATCACGAGAAATCGAAAGAACTCTGTAGGTCGTTCATCCGCGATCTGGCGATCCGCACGCAGGGACCTGACCAGCCARTCAGCAGCCTCASCGGCGGAAACCAGCAGAAGGTCTTGCTTGCGCGAGCGCTGATCAACGAGCCGCGGCTCGTCTTGCTTGACGAGCCGACGCGAGGCATCGACCTCGGGGCAAAGCAGGACGTCTATCGCCTGATCCGAAACGTCGCGTCCAGAGGCACGGCGGTGCTCTACGCCACCATGGAAGAGGACGAGGCGCTCGAACTCTCGGACCGTATCCTCGTCCTGCGCGATGGAAAAAAAGTCACCCTCGTAAACACACGAGACACCAACCGCCACGAGCTTCTCGCTTTGGCCGGCGGCACAGCAATAAAGACAACGGTGGAACAGCAATGAAATCAAATGTAGCCAATCTGAAGAACGACGCGGTTGCGGTGGCGTCTTCGGACGCGAAGACCGAAACACCGAACCGCGCGAACTCGATCATTTCCATTCTGCGTTCTGCGGCGGGACTCCTCGCCGCCATCGCAATCGTCTGGCTGGTCTTCTCGCTGCTGACGGATGGCATATTCGTCAGCGATCGAAACCTCAGCAATCTCATGCGCCAGACCGCGATCACCGCCATCGTGGCGCTCGGAATGCTGGTCGTCATTGCGCAAGGGGAGATCGATCTGTCGGTCGGATCGTTCATGAGCCTTTGCGTTACCGTGGTCGCCATGATTGAGGCGAGCGGCACCGTCGGCCCATGGGTGACCATCCTCGCAGCACTTGCGATGGGCGTCGCAGTCGGGCTCTGGAACAGCGCCTGGGTCGCAAAGCTTGGGCTGCCGTCCTTCGTTGCCACCCTCGGCTCCCTGATGCTGTTGCGCGGGCTCGCGCTTGCACTGTCGGGCGGGCGCACGATCTCCGGCATCTCCGATGGAATTCGCTTTTTTGGCGACGCGTTCGTGACCGGTCCGGCGCTTTGGGCCTTTATCGCTGTTGCGGCAATCATCGCGCTCTGGCCATTGCGCAGCCTCAGCCAGAACAGCAATCCGCGCGGCGTCCTGATACGCGTTGCCCTGGGATTTGCGAGTGTCGTTCTCCTTGCCTGGGCGACGCTCTCTTATCGCGGCCTACCCATGCCGGTCGCGATTACGCTGACGGCGGCGGGACTTCTGGCCTGGCTGCTGACCAACACCGTTTGGGGACGCCATGTCTATGCCGTTGGCGGCAATCGGGCTGCCGCAAAGTCGGCCGGCATTCCCATCACCAAGCACCTGGTGACGTCCTTCATCCTGATCGGCGTGCTGACCGCGATCGGTACGCTGATGTTCGTCGGACGCCTTGGATCGGCCCCCCCGGAATCGGGCTTGTTCCTAGAATTGAATGCGATTGCAGCCGTGGTTATCGGTGGCGCGAGTCTCTACGGCGGCACCGGCCGGGTATCGGGTGTCCTGCTCGGTGCCTTGCTCATGCAGAGCCTCGGCAACGGCCTCTCGCTGCTGAACGTGCCGACTGCATATCAGAACATCACGAGTGGCATCGTCCTGATGCTTGCAGTATATATCGATGTTCTTTCAAAGCGCGGAGGCAAGCTATTCGCACGCCCTTGAAAAATGCCGCTGCAGTCTGTCTGTTGCCCCTCGCAGTCGCCGCTTACGGGGCCGGATATGTAGCGAGCAGCGCACGCAAGGTTTCGCGTGCGCTGCGGCGGATCCTCCGTCTGGATTGGCGCAGGATTTCCTATGGCCCCTTGGAACTCAAGACACCTGCCACATGGGGCGATATCGAGACCACGACCGACGGCATGCTGGTGCTCCACAACCGCCCGGCAAGGATGAGAGTGGACGGCGATCTGGTGTGGTATGGATCGACGATCGAAATCAGGATTTACCGCGCTCTCGATCCCCGACCGACGATCGGCAATGCTTCCCGCTTCTGGAAGGTTCGCCTCGGTACTCCGCAGGAACCGCTGATCGCCGAGCTCATCGTCGCCAACGGCGTTCGGCCCACGAAGGAGAAGGAAGCACAGCGGGTCTTTCGCTCCCTTCGCCTGACGGGCGATCCAGCGTCGATCGTCTGGCCGAGGCTGGAAGATCAGGGCATTGCGTTGCGACGGGTCGTCCCGCCGCATGGCTCGAACATCGCACGCGATTTCGAGAGCTTCTAAACCAGCTCACTAAATTCCCGGGCGATGGTGCGGACCGGCCAGCGGACCGAGCGGCTGTGCACGCCTATTCGCTGTGGCCGCGTCATCGGCCAGTGGGTCCGGTTATCGGAGCCTGAACACTATTTTAGCGACAATCATCAACGTCATTGGAGCGGAGTACCCATGGAGGAACTTTGGCGCATATCGGCTAGCCAACTCGCGGGCCTCATAAGGTCGAAACAGGTTTCGGCAAAGGAGTCCGCGGAAGCGGCGTTGAAGCGACTTCATTCGGTCAATCCGATGATCAATGCAGTTGTCGATCATCGGCCTGGCGACGTTCTCGCCCAGGCAAGCGCAATCGATGCGGCAATCGCGCGCGGTGAGGATCTCGGACCCCTGGCCGGCGTTCCCGTGACGATCAAGATCGGTGCCGACCAGAAAGGCTATGCGACGACCGACGGGATGAGGTTGCAGCGCGACAATGTTGCGGCTGCCGACAATCCGGCCGTCGGAAACCTGCGCAAATCCGGCGCCATCCTTCTCGGCAGAACCAACTGTTCCGCCGTCTCCTATCGCTGGTTTTCCACGAACCTGCTGCATGGAGACACGAAAAACCCACGCGATCCCGGTATCACGCCGGGCGGCTCTTCCGGTGGGGCAGGGGCAGCCGTTGCAGCCGGCATCGGACAGATTGCGCATGGAAGCGACATTGCCGGGTCGATCCGTTTTCCAGCCTATGCCTGCGGCGTGCATGGCCTGCGTCCGAGCCTTGGTCGCGTCCCGCACTTCAACCCGTCATGGGGCGGGCGTTCCATCGGCGGTCAGATCGGTGCGGTCTCCGGCCCGATCGCGCGCACCATCGACGACCTGCGGCTTTCCCTGGCCGCAATGGCGGCGCCCGACCTTTACGACCCGTGGTATGCCCCGGTGCCGCTTGAAGGACCAGAACGGCCCAAGAGCGTTGCGATGTGTGTCAATCCCGATGGCCTCAATCCCGTGCCCGAAGTGATCGCCGCCGTGCGCGACGCCGCTTCGCGACTGGAACGTGCGGGCTGGACTGTCGAGGAGATTTCCGAAACGCCGCCCTTGCGTGAGGCTGCCGACATCCAGGCGAAGCTGTGGCTCGGCGACGGCTACGAAGCACAGCTCGACATGGTAAAGATAGAGCGTGATCCTGGCGCGTTGGCCTGCTTGAACGGCATGCGCGACAAGGTTTACCCCTTCGACCTGTCAAAGGCATTGATACGGCGCGATATCCTGGTCCGGGTATGGTTTTCGTTTTTTGCCAAATATCCTGTCCTTCTCATGCCGGTATCCGGTGAACTGCCCTTCCCCGACAATTTCGACCTGCATGATGAGGCGTCGTTTGAACGTGTGTGGCACGCGCAGCTTCCCCAGGTCGGCATTCCCCTGATGGGCCTTCCGGCGTTGTCGGTATCGAC
>NZ_JBFUBG010000193.1:0-3796 GCF_056405875.1 Rhizobium sp. P1_E6
GTCAATGGAAGCATCGAGCAACGGGGATTGGAGCAGATGTTTGGTAGTAAAGATCCTGATCTCTGGGACGGCCATGAAGAACGACTGGATCGGGAACTGGCCTATTATGATAGGTTGGAAGGGGAACGGGAGAGGCGCCAGGTTGAGAGCGAAAAATCTCAGAAGAGCTCTGGCGATGGTTCAAACTCGAGAAATGATAAACGCGATCGAAATTCAGGAAACGATGGTAACGATTGGGGCCAAAGATGAACAGCGATGATTTTTCGCAACGATCAACTCCCGAACTTATGAGCGTCATCCAGGATAAGGATTCCGGGCACGAAAATAAGTATCAGGCCACACAATCTCTGCTCAAAAGGTGGCGGCAGGGGATTGACTTAGGGCCTCTGGTCAACCTCCTTCTTTCAGAGAATTCGCGTGAGCGTCTTCGTGGTGCAAACTATCTCAGCGAGTTGGGGCGAGGGGTTGAGGGATTGAATATGGCCGCGACAAGGCTCGCTGATGACCCCTTGTCAGCCTGTCGCAAGGCGTTCGTCGAATACGTAGAGAATTCTGCATACTATGAACAAGCGATCGCGAAAGCCCTAGCTAAATGCCTGTCAGACACAGACCTCTATGTCAGGTCGGCTGTTATTACATGGGCCGCCCATACATCCGATGAGAGGTTTGAAGACTTTTCCCGAATGGTTGAGACTGGAGCCGGTCGCCGAGAGCCTCGGTTCGCCAATCCTCTTAGTAACGATTTTTGGAACGAATCTAGCCTGAGACGTGCCGTTCGAGGGCTCGATATTATTCGACGTCTCCGCGAAGGCAAGGAGATCCAACAGATTAGGGTAGAGTTTCCGGGAGAGGACAGCTTTATATTCGATAGTGTCGAATTTTCGCAGACTCACCAAGATCGCCTCGCCAGATGGCAGAGAAGATAACTTGCGACGTCTGCGCTTCCGAACCGAACTTATGGATATGCGCGAGCTCATCGGTCGCAACTTCGCTCGTCTCTGCGGGGAGAAGGGCCTGCCGTAGGACGATATTGAGGCGCCTTAGGGCATCCTCGAGTTGATCAGCCGTGCGATGCGATCGGCRTGCGTTCGTTCGTCGGGATCAAAGGTGCCGGTCACGCTGCATTCGCAAAACCGGTTGTCGAATAAAAACAAAAGAAATTATTGCATTTTGATGCCCTCTCAAGCTCAGACGTAATCCCTAGTTTAGGGATCGTAGTAGGCTCAAAACTGAAGCTTGGGCATAAATCAGCTGCAACGTTCATCAGCCCAGAAAAGTCCTCGCGTGGTGTCGATTGAGGGATTGCATATGACGAAATTACCCGCTTAACCTGAAAACATATTTCGATTCGGGGTTGTGGGAACTTCATGTTTCTTTTTCGGTTTGGTTCTGCGGCTTTTGCCGCCACACTTGGTTTTTGCCTTCTGACAGGTACGTTGAATGCGCAGGAGCCGGCCAGGTCTGGTTCGGGCCTCGGCAACGGCTCGACGACCGGAACGATGGCGACTGGTGGTCAGTCGAAGGGCGCGAGCCAGACGCAGCCCACTGGCGAAGGCACTGCCGCCACCACGCTCGACATGGCGGTCGACCGTACCGCTGGCCTTGGTAATGGCGCGGAGCCGAAGTCTGGAGCATCAGCTGGCAAGGATGGCGATGCGACGSYAACCGATCCGACGGCAGACAAGGTCGGGACCGAGCCGACAGACGAGACGATCAACGCCGACGACAAGACGGGCAGCAAGGTCAAGGCCAAGAGCCTGRGTGCGGCAGCCGTCGCAGCGGTAGCCTCTATCCCCGCCGAGGCGGCCGTCAGTGCGCCGGAGAAGGCGTCGGTCCCGAYGATCGGTGGATCYGGWTCGTTCACGCAGTCGATCGCRATCGAKCTYCCCGACTTCCACGGCATCGAACCSAAGCTKGCGCTCGGTTACGATTCCGCCCGCAAGAGCCGYATCGGSGGCAGCTACCARGGCTGGCTCGGTTATGGCTGGGCGCTCGACGGTCTCGAGGTCATCGAGCGCGGCAGCATCGGCCGCGGCATTCCGGCCTTCGACGGCAGTGATTTTTATCTGCTGAACGGCGAATCKCTGATCCMCTGCTCGCCRASCAMCTCGGTCTCRTGTGCRACCGGTGGMACRCAYGTTACCGAGGTCGAGAGCTACAGGCGCATCAAGTATGACTCGGCCGCCAATATCTGGACGATCACCGATCGCGACGGCACGGTCTCGACCTTCCGCCCGGTGGCAACCGTTGCCGGGGTTAATCCCGCTCCGGGTAGCGTTGACGGCAATCTCGAACTGCTAGGCAAGTATCACCTGACTTCGGTCACGGACACCAACGGCAACACGGTCAGCTACACCTACACCTGCTTCAATCTTCCTGTTTGCTATGCGGCGACGATTTCCTACGGAAGCACAGTTGTAAGCTTTAATTACGAAGTCCGCCCCGACTACATCATCAAGGGAAACGCCTATCTTCCGGACTACACCACACGCCGCATGAAGTCGGTGGTCGTCCAGTCCGCAGGTCAGAACGTTGCCGCCTATGTGATGAACTACGACCAGGCGCAGCTTTCCAACACCTCGCGCCTGACGAAGGTCGAGCGCTATGGCAAGGATGTCGTGCTTGACGGTTCGGGTATCCCGACCGCCGGCACCCATAAGACCATCCGGCAGATTGCCTATGACAACTTCAACCTGAGCTATGCCTGGCTCGAAAATCAGTTTCCGAGGCCTGTCACCGATCAGGACTCGTACTTCTACAGTAAGCAGGTCGTTGACCTGAATGCCGATGGCTACGACGAGATCTTCGGACTGAGGTTGACCTCAAGCTATAACAGCGCGATTCGAGCCTACGAGCCATATCTCTATTGGGACTCGACAATCTTTGGGTCCACGGGTGCCGTATCCGGCACGTCGAGTGTCAATATATGGGGTCCGACCGCGGATGGGATTCCATCGTTAGTCCTCTCGTTCACGGGTCGCTTCGACGGAGGTAAGGTCAGCAAAGACACTGCCTACGTCCTCGACTACACACGTACTCACAGTCGCAACAACGGCAGCGACCAAGTCGACAAAATTCGTGAAATTGGTGTTATCGCTAGCAACAGTGCCGCCGGCATCGCCAAGACGACTTGCTCAGCGAGCTATACGAGCTTTTGTGGTGTGATCCCTACAGGATACAACAAGGGCATCTCCCTCATGGCGTTGGATCCCGAAGGGGACGGGATCGACGGCGCGGCTGGAACAACTGGTTTTGCAGCCGATTTCAAGGGCAACGGCCGCCAGAGCGTCGGGGCAACCGGACCGTACGTCTACGGCGACCTTAATGGCGATGGCGCGACGGACTACATTCGAGTCAGTACAAGCGGCGTAAACTACTACTGTGATATCTATATCTCAGTCGGCTCCGGTTTCGTGCAGATCGCATCCGGCCTGCCGATCACCGGCGCGCCCATGCTGCGTGACATGGACAATGACGGAAAGATGGAGATCGTCAGCTCTGCCGTCAAAAACACGACGACACCTTTCCGCGACATGCGCATCTACGCGATCTGGTCCAATTCCAACGGCACGTCCGTGCAGCCGTATGGTACAACCTTCCGAGGTTCCGCCCTATCCGGCGACTTCAACGGCGATGGTTTGCCGGACTTCGTAGCGTCGGCGACAGCAACCATCATCTCGAACACTGGCACTGGCAATCCGAACCTGCTGCGCTCTGCGACGCTGGAGACGGGCGGGACGGTTTCGGTCGACTACACGCCGTCGACGCGGTTCCCCGTCGCCTACCTGCCCTTCGT
>NZ_JBFUBG010000194.1:0-3740 GCF_056405875.1 Rhizobium sp. P1_E6
GTAACGTCCGGTGCCGCGCAACGTCGTTTGCGCAGCGGGCTCTCCAGCCAAATCGCCGAAGCGCTCGCATCTCAGTTAAAACGTCTCGATCAGGCAGGAATGAAAAGGTTTGYCGACTTGATCGCCAACAACATCAGCGTGCTCTTGTCCGCCTTCGAACTGAAACTCCCTGCCGGTATCGCCGAAAGAGATGCTTATGTCGAACGGGGCGGCGGTTGGCTGATTTCCTGACACTTTCCATCTGAGAGCTTCTCGATGCGGCTCCGGCGGCGTGACACCACAACCAGGGGCATTTCGCCGATCCGCATTGGCACCGGGCAAGAACCATTGGTCGACAGGTCATGAAGGAAGGGGAAAGGGGGCGCTGCCCCTCTCCCCAACCAAGCGGAAAATCGGTCTCCCCATCCTTCGCGGCAAAGCCGCTGCAGGACCGGCAACTTGCCGCCGGCGCTATCGCGTGGGCGATCCCCMTCCGATTTGTCCGCTTGTCCCCCTCTCCCCCGCTGTTCCGCACGAGCTCGGGAGCAGGAGCGAAGGGCTCCTGCTCCGCAGGCTCAACCGCTTCGCGGAGAATCGGGAGAGGAGACGATCATGACAGAGGCAGTTTCGACCGAAACCATCATCGTCGCGCTGAACAGGCTCGACGCCGRTCCGATGAACGTGCGCAAGACCTATAGCGAGAGCGGCATCCGGGAACTTGCCGTCAGCATCAAGGCCAACGGATTGTTGCAGAACCCGGTGGTGCGCGTGGGAGAAAAGAAGGGACGCTATCTCGTGACCGCCGGAGGGCGGAGGCTGGCAGCGTTGCGCCTACTTGCGGAAAAGGGCGAGGTTCCCGCCAGCGTCCCCGTCGAATGCAAGCTGAGGCATGCCGATCAGGCAACGGAAATCAGTCTTGCCGAAAACACCATCCGCGAGGCGATGAACCCTGCCGACGAGTTTGTCGCCTTCACCGCGCTCGCCGGTGAAACGCATGCGCCCGCCGATATCGCCGTGCGCTTCGGAACGAGCGAGGCTGTCGTGCGCAAGCGTTAGGCGCTCGGGCGCGTCTCGCCCGTCCTGATCGAACTCTTCCGCAAGGAAGAAATGCGATTTGACCAGCTGAGCGCCTTTACCGTCAGCGACGATCATGGCGAACAGGAGCGCGTCTGGGCCGCCCTGCCTGCTTGGAACCGGCATCCCTCCGATATCCGGGCCCCACTCACCGGAGAGGCGATCAGGGGAAGCGACAAGCGCTTGCGCTCATTGGCGGCCTTGAGGCCTATGAGGCAGCAGGCGGTCCGGTCCGTCGCGATCTCTTCAACGAGGATGGCGGCGGTTATGCGCTTGATCCCGTCCTTCTCGAACAGTTGGTGGCGGGCAAGCTTGAAACGGTTGCCGTCGAGGTCAAGGAGGTAGGCTGGGCGTGGACGAAAATCGTGCCGGTCGCCGATTATGCCATTATGCAGCAGTTCGAACAGCGTTATCCGCAACTCCTCCGCTTGAGCGAGGCCGAACAGACCGAACTCGGCGGCCTTGAGAGCGAGCATGCCGGTCTCGAAGAGCTGATCGAGGCGGGCGAGGCGTAAGCGGATGCGGAGGAGCGGGTCGCGGCGATTGAGGCGCGGATGGTGGCGATCGAGCGGCCGGCGTGACCAGCGCAGTGGCCGTGAGGGCGGCGACGAAGAAGGCGGAAGCTGCCATCATCGCCGAGCGACTTGTCAAGGACAGCGGATGGGTGCCGGGGCCGATTCGCGTCACGATCACGCCCAATGTGCCGGCAGCCGAGACAGACCATAAAGTCGCCGCCGAATAGCGACCCGACAGCCACATCCTTTTTGTTCGGTCATCTCTGCGAAGGGAGCCCCGAATGTTTCCCCTCAAACGTTCGGTCCTGTCTTTTTCACGCCAGCCGCTGCAATCGAATCGCGGCGGCTTTTCGGTTGCGCAGACCGAGTGACATCATGCGCCGCCGGCCCCCTTCGAAGACGACAAATCGCTCCGAAGCTGTGGAAATCCCCATGCCGGCGAACTCTTGTCGGCCGAGTGGTCATGACAACCGTCGCATCTGCTGGCAAGGATTTTGCATCCATCAGTGATGCGGAGAACGACATGACGACGACCAACGAAATCGCAGATAAGATCGCCTCAGAACATGGCCTGACCAAGGTTCAGGGCAAGGCCATCGTGGAGGCGGTCATCGCCTCGATCACCGAGGCAGCGCTCGCCGGCAACGAAACCTCACTGCCGGGATTCGGAAAATTCAAGGTCAAAGCGACGCCGGAGCGCGAAGCTCGCAATCCATCGACAGGCGCAACGATCAAAGTTGCAGCCGCCAAGAAGTTGAGCTTCCAGCCGGCCAAGGCGCTTAAGGATGCGATGAACAAATGATCTGACGAAAGCCCCGCATTTGCGGGGCTCTTCTCTCGCCGACGGATTAGGTTTGAAGCGGAGCGTTTCAACTCGATGCTGCGATGAACCAAACCGCGAGACGCGATTGTTGGGGCAGTTGTCCGCGGACAACCGTGGTGTACCTCCACCACGCAGGAACGCGTGCGAGAATTTTCCCCAAGATGTGCCGGGGTGACAGCTCAAATTTTCTGAATATGGTCGAAGACTGGGCGCAGCAGCGCCGGAGGCTGGACCTGTGGCGCGACAGCGAAGCCCTTGGATGAGGTCCGGGATCGGCGCTGTCGGTTCAATCGCTGCCGCGACGGCAGCAAAGACGGAGATGTTCTCGTGAAAACAGGTCTATCGGGCCTGTTGAAAAGCTCATGGTTAAGCGTTTGTAAATCGGTAACGAATCGCGCGATAATATAACTGCGCAGTTGAAGCCCAATTTCCGAAAATTGCGCAGTTAAATTGGAAACCACGATGCTAGCGAATCCAGTTCTGAAAGACGATCAAGAGCACCTTCCGTCGCTTCTGGCAACGGATGCGCAGGAGCTCGCCTATCAGCTCCAGCAGCACCAGGCCAAAATCTTCCCGCCACTGTCCCAAAAGACGATGCGGGTGTTTTCCCCGGCCGAGGCCGCCTCCTTCATCGGCATCGGCGAGGGCTATCTTCGCCAGATCGCCAAGGACGGCCACGGACCCGATCCGCTCGCCAACGGCCGGCGCCAATATGACGCGGAAGACATGAACCGCATCCGCCAGGCGCTCGACGAGCGCAACGGCACGCCGAAATACGTGCCGGGCCGGCGCGGCGACGAAAAGCTGCAGGTCGTCTCGGTCATGAACTTCAAGGGCGGCTCCGGCAAGACCACGACATCGGCCCATCTTGCCCAATATCTGGCACTGCGTGGCTACCGGGTGCTGGCCATCGACCTCGACCCGCAGGCCTCGCTCTCGGCACTCTTCGGTCACCAGCCCGAACTCGATGTCGGGGAGGGCGAGACGATCTACGGTGCCATCCGCTATGAGAGCCCGGTGCCGATCTCCGAAGTCGTGCGCGCCACCTATACGCCGAACCTGCACATTATTCCCGGCAATCTCGAACTGATGGAATTCGAGCACGAGACGCCGAAAGCGATGGCGGGCGGTACGGCGGAATCRCTGTTCTTCGCGCGCATCGGCGAGGCACTGACCGATATCGAAAGCCTCTACGACGTCGTCGTGATCGACTGCCCGCCGCAGCTCGGCTTCCTCACGATGTCGGCGCTCTGCGCGGCGACCTCGGTGCTCATCACCGTGCATCCTCAGATGCTTGACGTCATGTCGATGTCGCAGTTCCTGACGATGACGAGCGAATTGATGTCGGT
>NZ_JBFUBG010000195.1:0-3605 GCF_056405875.1 Rhizobium sp. P1_E6
GCAGAGCATATTGCCGCTGCCGGAAAATCCCTCGATCGCTGTATTGCCGTTCACGAATATGAGTGGGGATGAAGCGGACGCGCCTTTCGTCGACGGCTTGACCGAAGACCTGATCACCGACCTTTCCCGTACGGCTGGCCTGTTCGTCATCGCGCGCAATTCCGTCAACGGCTACAAGGGCAAGGCGGTCAACGTAAAGCTGGTCGCCCAGGAACTCGGCGTCCGCTACGTCCTGGAGGGGAGCGCCAGACGCGCAATGGGCCGTGTCCGCATCAATGCCCAATTGGTCGACACGCTTGCCGGCCAGCACTTGTGGGCCGAGAGGTTTGACAGGACGGTGGAAGATGTTTTCGAGTTACAGGATGAAGTTAACGCCAAGATTGTTGAAGCCCTCGTCGGCCGGCTGACCATCCCGACGCCGCGCAATCGGCCGAAGAACTTTGAAGCCTACGATCTGTGTGTGCGCGCCCGCCTCCTGACGGAAGAGTCGCCGCAAACCGAGCGTGAGGCCTATATGCTGCTCCAACGCGCGGTCAAGCTCGAGCCATCCTATGCCGAGGCGCTCGGTCTGCTCGCCTATAACCGTTGGCTTGCCTGGACTCATTTCGGCGAGCCCGAAGATCCCAACCGCCAGATGGCGGTGACATCAGCGCAGAAGGCGGTCGACCTGGATCCCAACGATGCCGGCTGCCGTTACGTTCTGGGGACCATTCTGGCTTATGAGCGGCGATGGGAGGAATCGGAGGCCGCCTTCGCCAAAGCCCTGGAGCTGGACCCCAACCACGCCGACACCTGGGCCGCCATGTCGGACTTGTCCGTGCTGGACGGCAGGGTTGCCGACGGACTGGCGCAGATCGAAAAAGCTCTGCGGCTCAATCCCTACCCAGCCTGCTGGTATCTTTGTCATCTTGGGCAGGCGCAATACGCCGCGCGTGACTATGAGGCGGCAACCGCTACGCTCCGCAGGAAAGACACGTATCGTACCAACTCACGCAAATTCCTGGCTGCTACGCTTGCGCAGTTGGGCCACCGCGAGGAGGCGCGGCGAGAAGCAGACTTGTTCCTGATCGCCCACCCTCATTTCACCATCGCCCATTGGCTCAGCTCCCAGCCGCTGCGCGATGCATCTGTACGAGACCACTTTGTCGACGGCTTCCGAAAGGCCGGCCTGCCGGAGTGACAGGGGAACCGGAGTCCCCTTCTAGCAGCCTGAATCCCAGAACCTGTCAGTCTGTTTTCGGCCCTGAAGCGGACGAACAGCCGCAACGATCGACTAGACAACCGCCGTCCTTTCACGCACTCTCGCGCGATGATTGCAATTCTAGAGACTCTCCCGGCCGAGCCAACTGCAGATGAGCTTGACCACCTCCTTAAACCGCTGGTGGACTTCAATAGCCACCACACCGCGACCATAGCGGAATGGCCTCATCTTGGTATAGTTTTGAGGCAACCGGAGACTGCGGAGATCGTCGGCGGCCTGTATGCGTTCGATGAACTCAATTGGCTATTCGTCAAGTATTTAGTTGTGCCTGAGGCACTCCGAGGAAAGGGTCTTGGCCGTCAATTAATGGGAGAAGCGGAGCGCATTGCCCGCGAACGGGGCTACCTGGGCATCTTCCTGGACACCTACGACTTCCAAGCAAAACCGTTCTACCTGAAGCTTGGTTATGAGCAGTTTGGGGAACTCGAAGGGGACGACCGAACGCCCCGACGGTTTTTCCTAAGAAAGGTGCTTTCTACGGAAAACCGGAGACTGGGGACCTAACGCTTTGCCAACAGTCGGAACATGGCCACTTCTGGCGTAAAGCGGTCAAGACCGCCGTCGGCCGTTTTGCTGCCGTTCGAGGTCGATCCGAGGAACGTGCGGTATGTGCTAGAATGCGGCCCGTAGGCGGCCCTAAGGCCGAATGGGACAGACGCGCAGCGAGGGGCGGTGTGATCGTACCGGAATTCGCGCGACCGAGAGCCGACGTTGTGCTCTTCAAAGGGGAAGACGAGGAAGATGCCGACACCACAGCAACCCGGTCTGATAGTTCGACAGAAATCCCCTGAGAATATCGAGTTTCCGTTTGCGTCGCTCTCCGATTGGCTGATCCCAACCGAACTGTTCTTCGTGCGAAACCATTTCCCGTCGCCGGACCTCGATGCGCGAGACTGGAGATTGCGCGTTGGCGGGGCGGTGGAGCGGCCTATCGAACTTGACCTCGACAGCATCAAGGCGATGCGGAGCACGACTTTGACCGCGGTCGTCGAGTGCGCAGGCAACGGGCGCGTCTACTATGAGCCGCCGAGGGAAGGGTTGCAGTGGCAGAACGGAGCCGTCGGCAATGCCGCGTGGACAGGTGTTCTTCTGCGCGACATTTTGGAAATGGCGGGCGTCAAGCGAACCGCATGTGAGGTTCTGCTCACAGGCGCCGACAGCGGCGTCGTCGACTCGAACAAGAAAACGGCTTCTCCCGGCCCCATCGCGTTTGCGCGCAGTTTGCCACTTGATAAGGCCATCGCCGACAGCACGATCCTTGCCTATTCGATGAACGACAAGCCGTTGACGCGCGATCACGGCTACCCGCTACGCGCGGTCGTGGGCGGCTGGTTCGGCATGGCCTGGGTCAAGTGGATCACGCATATCACGGTTGTGGAAAAACCGTTCCTTGGCTACTGGCAGGCGCGCGACTATTTCCGTTGGGAGCGCAGCCTCGGGGAACCCACGCTGGTCCCCCTTGCGCAGATGGAGGTCAAAGCGCAGATCGCGCGTCCCGTACAGGGGGCGCGTCTCGTCGCCGGCCAACCGTACCGGATTTTCGGAGCCGCCTGGAGCGGAGAGGCTCCTGTCCGGCAGGTGCAGGTCTGCACCGGAGATGGCAGGGGCTGGCGCGAGGCAAGGCTCCTCGAAACGGAACGTCCCTTTGCATGGCGCTTGTGGGAGTACATCTGGACCCCTGAAGACGTGGGGCGATATACACTGCGATGTCGCGCGATCGATGGCGCGGGGTGCGTGCAGCCCGACCACCAGCGTTCCGACTGCGAGAGCTACGTGGCCAATTGGATCATTCCGGTGGAGGTTACCGTCGTTCCCGAGCCGAAGACGTACGAAGAGGAATTCGTGATCTAATCACCCGCCTGGGGCGGAATGGCGGCTTTTGGCGCAACTGCGACCCCACCAAGCCAGAACATCACCGGGCACCGCATCACCAATGGCAGTTGCTCGCCTCAAGTCGTCGCAACGGCGTTGATTGCGGTCGTGCAAACTTACTTTGTGAGCCAAGCAGTCATCTCGCCTTAGGCGGCTGCCCCCACCCGAAAAACCGGCAAATCATGTTGCACACCTCGAAGATGCGCAGTTCTCGGCTCGACCACAAAAGCCGCCAGTCCGTCGCGAACCCCAATCGCTTCGTAAACATCCTGACTGACGAAAATCTCGTCAGCGTCGGCAAGGTCTTGGACGCGCGCAGCGATGTTCACAGTCTGGCCGAAATAGTCGAGGCGCTCGTTCAGCGTAACAGCAATTGCCGCGCCTTTGTGGACGCCGATTTTGAGGATCAGAGCGTTATCTGGCTGCCGCTTGTTGAACGAGGCGATTTCGCTGCGCATATCGAGCGCCGCCC
>NZ_JBFUBG010000196.1:0-3447 GCF_056405875.1 Rhizobium sp. P1_E6
CTCCGAGACCGCTTTGACAATTTCGAAGTGAGCATCGGTGAAATTCTGAACGCGACCAACGATGACATTTCGGCATTGTTTGCGCGGTTGCAGATGGGCGTTCCGCTCAATCCTGCCGAGCTCAGGAACGCGCAGCTGCGGCCGTTGAACCGGATAATGGCCTCGATCGCCGAGTCGCATGAGTTCTTTCACTCCCAATCCGCGCGACGCCTGCTCATCTCGCTGACGGCGCGAGATGAGCGGCCCGTTCACATGTGCTTGACGAGCAGGATGCTCCCTCCGACGCGGAATCCCAGGATCTCACCGCGATAAGAGTGCCTCATAGAGTTCCGCAGACCTGCGAGAATTCATCGCTTGTTCTGAGAAGAAGAGGGGAGGATGGAACTGCCCAAGAAATATCTCCGAAACTTGCTCGATGTGTAAAAGGACTCGTCGACGAAGGCGGAAAGCAACTGGATTTAAGATTGTTGGCCGCAGCTCATCTGCACCTTGACGAGCAATTGCTATTGAGGTCCGACGGAAAATCCTCGTAGAAGACGCAAATACCCTATTTCAAGATTACGCCCCATCCGCTGATCATTGAATCAGAAGACGCAGAGAGCGCCGCGAAGAAAGCGCGCGAGGCAATGCTTCACGCGCCGACAGTTCGCTACGAGGTCGTTGGGCCAGACCTTCGGCCAATCTGGGTTGAGCTTCCTGCGCCCGTGCCCGAGGTGGCGTCGCTGGAGAATTTCTCACCCGATCCAAAACCTTCTGGCGGGAACCCGAGCCCTCACGAGCCGCAGGCACGGGCCACAACTGGTTTCATTGCCAGTTTGTGGAAGATATTCCGATAGCAGGGAGCGCGCCGCAATGAGGCGATTTCCTTGATCCGGATCGCGCGGAGAGCGTCCAGAAAAGTCAGTATTTCTCAAAGAGAATATCCTGGGCTCCGTCCCAAAGTGTGCGAACTCCCAATTCGTGGAGGTTTTCAATCCCATCGGTAATTGTCAGGAAGTGGTTGCCAGCCAGTTGTCCAACCTTGGAGGAGAATTGAACCCCGCCATAGGCCAGCAAAATCTCTGTCTCGCTGAGCCCTCCTGGATATAGCAGGATCTGACCGGGCGCCGGATGGCTCGTATGGTTTTCAAATCCGATATTGAAATCTTCGTTGCCCAGGGGAATCCATACGCCTTCGCCACTCCAGCGGACGTGGACAATTTTGCCCTTGAACGGGAGCCTGTCGCCAAACGCAGCGCAGGTTTTCGGCGCATCTCGGCTTTCGAAGCATGCGCCAAAAACAAATGGGCCAGCCGTAATTTTAAGATCAACCAAAGCAGGTTCCTTGTGAAAGCAGCACTAAAAGAGATTGTCGTCGGGCGTTCGGGCAAACGTGATTGGCCATCCGAAACGCGGCATGGATTGAACCCTTATCGATCGCTCACGAATGGATCATCGACCCGGGGCCAATAGGGATTGCGCAGTTTGCTGAAGGGAATATTTTCATAGTCGGGCTGAGTTGCGCCGGGCGGAGCGCAGAAGACGATGCGCCGGGCGATCGGGGCAAAGCCTGCCTGGAAATGATAGTTCGATTTCACGACGATGATTTTCCTCGTCGAAGGGTCCAGACCAAGCGCGAACATGAATTCCGGATGAAACACCTGGGTTCTGCGGGTGTTGATGATCAGATCGACGCCCGCGCTACTGACCCAGGCCGCATCCCCGATCGTGCAGGGCATGCCGCCATAAGTCTGCGTCAGCCCGAAGCCAAGGCCTTTTACTGCGACCTCAAGATCGACGGGATCACCGGAGAAGGGACTGCATTTGCCGCCGACCCTGAGTTTGATCGAGGCGCCGACACCCGCCTCCGCGCAGAAGCGGAAGGCGATCGGGTCCCAATACATGGCGCTTACGACGTCTGTTATGCCGCGTTCCAGGATCCGGCGCAGGATAAAGGTCGAATCTCCTGGCGCGCCACCGCCGGCATTGTCCGACGTGTCGGCGATGACGACAGGACCGTGCCTTTCGGCCAAGGCGGCGTCGAGGGCCTGGTCAACCGTCAACGAGCCTCGACCAAGCTCATGCCGGAGAGAGAAGAGCTCGAGTCCCAGCTCCCTCGCGATGATGTCGGCGCGGGCAGCATCGCCGTTGGTGACAACGAGCGTCCTGGTGCCGACATCGACGACATCGCCGTGGGGAAAGCCGTGGCAAAGGGAGACCGCGAGAACGCCGTCCTTTCCCTCCTGCGCTTTCATGCGGTCTACAAACCCGCGCATCGGCTGTTCCTGGACGCGGTAGGTCGAAATCATCCGGCAGTCGAACACGCCCATGACCGGCTTGATCTTCTTCTCGATGGTCGCGACAAAGAGATCGTAGAGCTGCCCGGCAACCTCCATGATGTCTGTGTGCGGATATTCCTTGTAGGCCATGATCAAGTCGGCATTGGCAACCATCTCGGCGGTCAAGTGGCAATGCAGATCGAGCTCGACGGCAACAGGCACGTCCTTGCTGACGATCGCGCGCACCCGGGACAGCAGGTCACCTTCCGTATCGTCATACCCTTCGGCGACGAAGGCACCGTGCAAGGCGAGCATGACGCCGTCGACGGGCAGACACCTTTGGAGATCCGCAAGGAGCTCGTCGCGAAAATCCTCATAGACCTTGCGAACAGTGATGCCGCCCGGTTCGGCGTTGACGCAGAGGCTCTCGATGATTGTATGCCCATCCGCTTCGCCTCTCTGGCGCCAGACATAGAGCTGGCAGGACGGTTCGTTGAGCGCGCGGCTGGTCGCATCGCCATGAGCGATCCCGACGTCATCGAAACTTCTAAAGCCGGTCGGGATCGACACGAATGTGTTGGTCTCGGTATCCATGCCCGCAATGAAGATCCGCATGATCTCTCCGTTTTTCACGACTTCCTTGTGCATAGGCGCTGGCGCCTGATGGTCCGCTAGGTGAGCTTTCCCCTGGCATCGATCGGCAGGGTTCTAAAGGTTCCGTCGCGTTCCTTCATGACAAAACGATCCGACAGCGCAACGACGGCGCAGGAATGGTTGGGGAAGATCCTGACCCTGCTGCCGACGGCCAGGGTTCGGCCCTCGAGCGGCAGGAAGCCATGCTCTTCCGAGAGCCGTGCAACGCTGAACACCGAAGATCGGCCGTCAGCATCGGCGCTGATCGCGCATCCATAGCCGCCGCCACCGGTACCATGCGGACCATGGTCGGAGCTCAGCATCTTCGATCCGGCGTCGACGATGGCGTGAACATCGTTTGCAGCGATGACGGTTGCGACGACCGATAGCGCGAGATCATCAGCGACAGCGACGTTCAGTCTCAGCGCCGTCAGGTCGAGAAAGACGTAGTTACCCGGCCGTACCTCTTGGGCGGCAGAGGAAATCGGCGCACCGAGCGCCGTCGGCGTGGAGCCTGTCGAGATGCGAAGGCCAGCAAAGCCGGCCGCTTCAAGCC
>NZ_JBFUBG010000197.1:0-3421 GCF_056405875.1 Rhizobium sp. P1_E6
GCTTTTGCCGGCACCGTTAGCGCCCATGAGGCCGACTACTTCACCGGCCGAGACATTGAAGCTGACATTGTTGAGCGCGCGGGTCGCGCCGAACTCGACGGTGATACCGTCGAGTTGCAACAAACCAGCGCCGTTCTGCTTGCCAGAAGAGGCAAGGACTGCAGACGTAGCCACCGCTTTCACTCCCCTTAACCCTTGAGGCCGATATCTTCCGGCTTCAACCAATCGGTCAGTTTGAGGAATTCGGGCAGCGATTCCCTGTTGACGACGCGCGACTGAATGCGCATGCCCGGTATCTTCTTGCCGCCCACATCGATGCTGTCGTTGCTCTCAGGCGTTTCGCCCTTGATGAGGGCGTGCGCGGCCTCTGCTGCGACCCGACCCATCTCGATGAGGTCGGTCCAGGCGCTCATGGCCATATCGCCCTTGACGATGGCGCGTGCGCCTTCCGGCCAGACGTCTTCGCCGCAGATCCAGACCTTTCCGTTCAGGCCCTCTTCGGTCAGTGCCTTCAGCGCACCGAGTGCCAGGCCTTCTTCGTTGGCGACAACGGCTTGGATATCGTTGTTGTTGGCCGTCAGAGCGTCTTCCATCTGCTTCAGCGCCGATTCTGGTCGCCAGTTATCGTGCCACTGGTGAGAGACGATCTTGATCTCGCCGGAGTCGATAAAGGGCTGCAGGACGCGAAGGGCGCCCTCGGTCTTCTGACGTGCGACATCGATGCCTTCAGGCCCGCTGACGATCGCCCAATTGCCCTTCTTGGCCTCCTTTAGGGCTTGTTTTGCCTGGAGTTCGCCGACGAGATAATTGTCGCGGCCGGCCCAATAATCGATGGYGGCGGACGGGATCACGTAATTGTAGGAAATGATCGGGATGTTGGAATCGCTCTTGACGCGCTCGACGATCTTCGCCCCGGCTTCAACATTGACGGGGATGATGATGAGCGCCTGGATGCCCTGCGACAGCATGGCGTCAATCTGGGAGTCCTGCGTCGATACATCCTCGTTGGCGCCCTGGATGATATATCGCAGACCGAGCTCGTTTGCCCGCATCTCGAAATAATGGCGGTCATGCGGCCAGCGGAATGCGTCGAAGCTCGGAAAGCTGAATCCGACGAGCGGACCATCTGCCGCGCGGGCAGAAAATGCTGATGAACCCAGGGTTGCAGATGCGGCGCCGTAGGCGGCTGCTGTTTTCATGAAGCCGCGACGCGAGATGCGACCGTCGGCCATCATCTTGGCTAGTGAGAACAAGTCACTCATAAAGTCCTCCGGAGAATATTGTTTGTTGAGAGGCGGCGAACCTTGGCGGTTTTCTTCCCCTATCAATCGTTCCCAATCCGACCGTCGTTGCGATCTGATTTATATAGAACATCCCATCTAAAAAAAATTGTCAAGGACGCGCTACTAAATTAGCGAGGTTTTTGAGCAGAGTTACAGGAGTTTAATTTTTATGCAGCGCACTCAGGACCGAGGATTGCACCGTTAAAGCGAGGGGTTCGTCAACGGCAACCGGAGGCGGGCGCGGCCGTGCTCGGTCGCATTGACTTCCCAATTGATGGCCGTATGGCGGGACGCAACGGCGATATCGCGGTAATAGCTCGCGATCATGTTGGTCGCGTAGGCGCCACGCGCTCCGATCAGATCCCATACGGCCTCTGATGCCCGTCGCGCCAGCTGTCCCGCATAGGCCGAGTTCGAGCGGTAGTTTGATCGCTCGATCGCGGAAAATGCGCAGTCGGCAGCGGCAAGTTCCATGATCTCTCTGCAGTCTGCCCGAAGAAGCATTTCAGCGGCTTGAAGGGAGGCTGACACCTCTCCGACGCGCATCTGGTGCGTCGGAAAACCGACCGTATCCTCGCTGGTTCTCAAGGACTTCCGGTCTCGTGATTGCAACAAAAAGTTCTCAAACATCGCTTCCGTCATGCCAATCAGGCAGGCAGCCGGCAAGATGCCGCTGATCATGAGGAGCGGTGGACGGTAGACGGCGCCGCGGTTGATGGATTTGGCGGGAAAGTCCCCGCCCTTCATGCTTTGAATGGACAGGGTGAGGTGTTCGGGGATGAAAAGGCTTTCGACCTTGACGTCGTGGCTTCCTGAGCCGTGCAGGCCGATCGGGTCCCATGTATCAAGAATGGTCAGGGACGATTTCCGCACGAGAAAATATCGCTCCTCGTCGGGAGCTGCATCCTGCTCCACCATCCCGGAGAGAATGCACCAATCGGAGGGTTCGACGCCGCTGACAAAGGGCCATTGCCCTGTCAGCTCGTAGCCACCTTCAACCTGGCGTGCCTTGCCGAGCCGCGGCACAAGAATGCCGCTGACAAGATTGGTCGGGTCTTCCCAGACTTCCTTTTGCGCCTCGAGGGGCCAGTGGGCGATCATGTAGTTGTGAAACAGGTATTGAGCCAAGCACCACGATGTCGAGGGACAGCCGCTGGCAACCGGGATCAATATATCGACGAGCTGTTCCAGCGAGCCTTCGGCGCCACCGAAACTGGCCGGTTGAAGCAGGCGAGCAACGCCAGAACGACGCAGATCCTGCCGTGTTTCTTCGGGCAAACAGCGATTTTTTTCGGTTTCCTGCGTTCGCTCCCTTAGGACCGGAATGAGATTGCGCGCAGCATTGATGAGAGCCTGACTGTAGACGCGCTGGCCCTTGAAGTCGTCTGGATAGATGATTGTCAAATAGATGCTCCTCGGGGTGACGGTTTAGGCATGCGCTAGCCCCGCCTGCGCCCGCTTTTCATTCCCGGACCCTCAGCACCTTGGCCGTGACCGATGGCGCTTCCTCCAGGGCAACGCCAAGATCCTGCCCCAGAACATCGAGCAACATCCGCCGGCAACGAGCCGGCGGCATGTCTTGCGGATCGGCGACCATGAGCGTGCAAAGCCCAAACGACGTGCTGATAAACGTTGCCGCGATATCTTCAGGGGCGCGTGTCGGGTGAAAGCCGCCTTCCTCGACCCCGGCTTCGATCAGGCGAACGATGATTTCGCCGTAGAGCCGGTGGACCTTCTGCACCTCGGCCTGCAGGACCCTATCGAAGGGCATCCGCCCGAAAAGGCTCAGCCAGAACCGCCATTCGGGGATTCCCGCGGGAGACGGCTGACTGACATAGTCCACAAGCGCGACCATCCGATCTGCCGCATTACTGCGGCGATGTTCGAACTTGCTCAGCGCTTTGACAAACTGCAGCGTCGCATCATTGATCGCATCCAATGTCAGCGCACGCTTGTTACTGAAATAATGGGTAATGACGCCAGACGAAATCCCGGCGACGTCGCTGACCTCCCGGATTGTCAGGTCGCGCCAGCCATTGGTCGATAAAATGTGGATGACGGCATCCATCACTTGTCTTCGACGGATCGCTTCCATCCCGAGTTTCGGCATATTTCTCACCCTTTTCGAACACCTATTC
>NZ_JBFUBG010000198.1:0-3367 GCF_056405875.1 Rhizobium sp. P1_E6
GCCCAAGGGACGGCAGTCCAATTCCGAATGCGCTGAACATAGCGTCCTCCATCCTTCGACATAAAGCGATCCTACCCCAATCCAGTACCTTTTCAATTGAGGGGATGATCTTCGCGCGCGTTTGGGGTTAGAAGGCTTCATATCCTGCGTCACGTATCGAGTCCGTCATGCCAAGCCGTTATCGCTATTCCAAGCTCCTTCGCCGTTCCCGCGTGATCTGGGGTTCGTTTTCGCTCTGGAAGCCGAGGATGGTGTTCTGGTGCGGGGCGCTCGCGATTGGCGTGATAAGCGTCGGCTTCGCCAAGCTTGCCGATCTGGCGCAGAACGCATTCGGATCCCTCACCTCTTCCGGTGAATGGGCGTTTCTGCTGCCACTGGTGCTGACACCCGCGGGCTTCATCCTGTCGGCCTATCTGGCGGCGACGCTGTTTCCGAATTCGGGAGGTAGCGGCATTCCGCAGGCAATCGCCGCCCGGCACTTGCACGACGCAGAAGACCGGACTCGGCTGCTGTCGCTGAAGATCGCCTTCGGCAAGATCGTGCTGACGGTGCTCGGACTGTTTTCCGGCGCCTCGATCGGCCGCGAGGGGCCGACGGTGCAGGTCGGCGCGTCGATCATGCTTGCCGTCGCCCGCTTTGGCGGCATGGCGCAGGCACGCGGGTTGATCCTTGCAGGTTCGGCGGCGGGTATCGCTGCCGCTTTCAACACGCCGCTTGCCGGTATCGTCTTTGCGATCGAGGAAATGAGCCGCACCTATGAATCGCGCGCCAACGGGCTGGTGCTGACCGCCGTCATCCTCTCGGGCCTGGCGGCGCTCGGGCTTTCCGGCAGCTACAATTATTTCGGCATGGCGTCTGCTGCCCCAACCGAGCTTCGCGACTGGGGATTGGTTCTGATCTGCGGTGTCGGCGGCGGCGCTCTGGGTGCCGCCTTCAGCGGCTTTGCACTGCATTTCGGCCAAAAGATCCGCCGCTGGGCGCAACCGCAACCACTCAAACGCATGCTGGCGCTTGCGGGCGTGTGCGGGCTGGCAATCGCGGTCATCGGCGTCGCATCTGGCGGCACGACCTTCGGCACCGGGTATGAGCAGGCGCGCGGCGCCGTCGAAGGCAACGCCCTGCCCCTGCTGTTCTTCCTCGAGAAGCTTGCAGCCAGCTTCCTCTCGATGCTCTCAGGCATTCCAGGCGGCATCTTCGCGCCGTCGCTTGCCGTCGGCGCCGGTTTCGGCAGCACCATCGGCTCTCTGCTCGGCACCAGCATCGCGCTGGCAGCGATCCTTGGCATGGCTGGCTATTTCGCGGGCGTTGTACAGGCACCGATGACGGCATTCGTCATCATCCTGGAAATGACCGGCGACCATCAGGCCGTCATCCCGATCATGGCGGTGTCGATGATCGGCTATGTAACCTCGCGCATCCTTTCACGCGAGCCGCTCTATCACGGCCTGTCGCGCGTCTTCATCGCGGCGGCGATCCGGGCGCGCCGCGCGGCGGAGAAGGAACCGGAATCAACTCGAACTTGACCAAGACCGCCAACGACAATGGGCGATTATCTTACTGACCGGTATTCACCGCTATTATTCTCAACGGAAATTATGCGACTAACCGGCCCAGTTGTGCGTGGAAACCAGCAGATCAAAATCGCGAGGTCGATAGCAGCGCTGTAGCAGTTGCTCACATTGGCGCAATAACCCTGTTGGATGGCATAACGGGCAGCGTTGGCTTCAATCAGTTTAGCTTCTTCAAGATGAAGCTGTCGATTGAAGCTCTCTGCGTCGAGCGCAGTGGCAGCTCCCTGCTTGCCGCCGACTACGCCGACAACGCCAAAAAGTCCCGGCGGCAAGCAGCAAAAAGCCCCGCATCACCTGCGAGGCTTTCTGACGGTTTTTCGCTGAGGCGAATTACAGACGGTTCACGCTATCCCCGCTCGCGCTCGGCAGCGATCTGTTCGGCCGTGTAATTTTCTTCATTGGTATTTCCTCCTATTTGGATGAAGCGGAAACGCTCGTTCTCGATACGCTGGAAGCCTGGTGGTCTTCCGACTTCGGGGACCTAACGTGCTTGCTCATGCGTTCCAAACGACCATATCCTTGCGGAATCGAAGAGGACGTGATCCATGACCACCGCAACAATAGCCCGAGTGTGGCGCGGCCGAACCCGACGGGAAATTGCTGACGAATACGAACAATATCTGAAGGCTGAGGGCACCCCGCGCCTGTTGCAAAATACCCTTGGTTTTCAGCTCTTAAGGGAGGATCTCGATACTGAGACGTGGTTCGCGACGACATCGTATTGGCCGGATATCGAATCCATGACGGCATTCACGAAAGGCAATCCTACCAAGATGCACCACCCCAAGAGAGATGCCGAATATCTGACCGAGCCGCCGGAGGGGATCGCCATACATACGATTCTTATTGATCGGCATCCGTCAGGCAGAAACGAACGAAACTAACTGTTCCAGGCGTCGTTCTGCGGCACCGCGTCCAGGACGCCATCGTAAGCCCGGCATTTCGCAGCATATTTCTTCGGCGATCAGGGACGTGGGCTGCAGGCAGACTGCTGGGTTCATTCCCCGCCACGATATTCCATCCGCCCACCATCGAGAATTGCGAGCCACCGCCATACAATTATGGTCCGATATCGCTCGCCTTGACGCCAACTGAACGAAGGCGACGCGCCGGCTTTAATGCCTGAGCGCGTTAACTTTACGATGCCCATCCGGCAGACTGGCAACCCAGCGGCCTGATCAGTGTCCGCCCTCAAGGGCGCACTCCAAACGGCGTCCAATAGGCAGGCCGAAACGCACTCAGACTGTGTTCATTTCTCGAAGTTCTGTAATGAATTGCTGCGGCCTCAGCCAGATGCTGGGCGTCTTGTAGCCCATGTGGCGCGCGATCTCGCCAACCCAATTGTTGCAATTGTCGACCGACGCTTGCCAGAAATGGGAGTTCGCTTGCTGCTCGCGGATAAAAGCGACAACGCCGCTGTATTCGTCGTCCGTGAGCATCACCCGCCAGCTTGCCGACCTGTACTGCTCTTCCAGATCGCCGTCGGTCTGCCCGGTCGTGGCCGGAACCGGTATGAAATGTCCCATGACGTAGGGCGCGGCATCCGGCGAGGCAGGGGCAAGGCCAGCAACCTCGGGATCGATCATATTTCCGTTCGCGTCCACACGCCCGAAAACGACGTAAGTATGCCCATAGGTCAGTGCGTAACGCGAGCGAAACTCGATGAAGTGGGTGTCGGCATTGGCCTGAGCCGTGCCGGTAGTTTTCTGGCCGCGGCTATTGGTCGTGAAATGTGGTTGGGGACTTTTATCTTCCGTCTGGCACGAAGATATCGCAAATACCGACAGGATAACGAG
>NZ_JBFUBG010000199.1:0-3344 GCF_056405875.1 Rhizobium sp. P1_E6
CTTCGATGCGGCGTAATGGCCTTGGGTCGGTATACCCCCTCGCCCCGCGATCGACGCAATATTGATGATCGAACCGGCCCGCCGCGCCTCCATCGACGGAAGCACGGCCTGGCAGCAGAAAAGAAGGCCCTTGACGTTGATGTTCATCGTCGCGTCGAAATCTTCTTCGCTCAGAACGTCGAGCGTCGAGGGCCGCAAGATGCCGGCATTGTTGATCAGAACGTCAATATGCTTGGCCTCGGACAGCACAAGCTCTACCGCCGAATGGACGTCCTTCTTGTCCGAGACATCCATCGTCTGCAGATAGGCGGCGCGCCCATTGCGCTCGATCGCTGCCTGGGTTTCCCGCAGGCCGTCGATCTGGCTTTTCAGATCGCTGATCGCAACATCGTATCCGGCCTCAGAAAAGCCCACGGCGAGTGCACGGCCGATCCCGCGCGCTGCTCCCGTGACGAGAGCAACTTTGTTGCCAGCTTGTGTCATGTCATAGGTCTCCTGGTTTTGCGCGGCTCGGCGGATGGCCACCTGCGCAGTTTGCTCCGTAAGAAATATTCAATCGGTTCCGCGACACAGATCCTTTGCCGGATCCGGCACAGTGGTCTGCGACAAAGCGCGCTTGCGCAAAAGCGCATGGGTCCTGACGCTACTTTCGAGCGTGGCGCTGTTCGTCCGTGCAATAGGTGATTAAAAAGATCCCGACGAGCAGCAGCAGTCCTTTGATCGTCTGGAAAATCGCATCCGTCCATCCGAGCAGGGCGCCGCCGCGGATCAGCACTGTCAGAACGAGCACGCTGAAGAGCGTCCCGAGCACATTCGGCCGGCCGAGCCGAAGCATGGTTCCGCCGAGCAGGACCGCAGTTAACCCGTCCAGGAAGAGCGTGCTGGCGACCGAGGGTTGACCCGACGACAATTCGATCGTCAGCAACAAGCCGCCCAGGACACCGCAGAGCGCCGAGAGCACAAACGCGCTTAGAACGATAACTCTTACGGGAACGCCCGCTTCGACAACGGCCTGCCGGTTCTCGGCCGTTGCGTAGATGTAGTGGCCGACGCGAAGTCTTTCCTGCACGTACCATGCGCCGAGATAGACAACAGCACAGAGGATAGCCAAAAGGGGGATCGGGCCGATCTGCGCAGTCTCCATCGAACGCAGGACGTCCGGCACCACGATGGAAATCGACGATCCGTGTCCGACAGCCGCGGCAAGAGCGGTTGCAATGCCGCCGGTCGCGACGGTCGTGACAAGAGAGGGCAGTCGAAGATATGCGACGAGGACGCCGTTGATGATCCCCACAGCTGCCCCCGCCACAAGCGCGGCGGCACAAGCAAAGCCCCAGGAGTAATTGTCCGATACCAAGCCTGGGACGAGCATGTTGCAGAGCGAGGCGACCGAGACGAAGCTGACGTCGATTTCGCCGATGGCAAAGACCCAGGTCAGTCCCATGAACATCAGGGCCGAGACGCTCGCGGAGCGGATCATGCTCGTCAGATTGTCCGAATGGGAAAAGGTCGGCGTTGCGATGCTGAACAGGATGACCAGAACCAGCAACGTCGTTGGCAGGCCGATCGTAAGATACAAATCGGCTCGTTTTGCATTCGATCCTTTCGGGATCGGGGGCGAAGAGACAAGCTCGTTTGTCATGAGATCACCTTTCGAGCAGCGACTTGTCGCGGGCACGTGGCCGCAACCTCTCGTGGATTAGGTTCAAAATTTCCGGTCTGAACACGGCGATCGCCATGATCAGGATGAAGCTCACGATGGCATCGCTGTAGAAATACGGCATCGAAAGGATGCTGAAACCGTTTAAGAGCAAGGCCATGAGAAACGCCCCGGCAAGGGTCGCCGGAATGGTGGCACCACCAAACAATGCAGCTCCGAGATAGACTGCGGTATAGGCCGGCAGGAGAACGCGACTTCCCGCATTGACGGAAGCTGCACCGACGGCCGCAACGTTGAGGATGATCGCAGCTCCGACCGCAGCCCCGCAGATGGCAAAGCCGGCTGCGATATAGGTGCCAATCGTTACCCCTGATAGCCGCGCCGTGACGGGGCTTTCGCCGACGGCGTAGAAGCTCTGACCGTATCGCGACATATGCAACAGGTAATAGGCAACCGCCGCCGTTATCGCCAGGATGACGACTGGGAGCGGCGCAATCCAAAGCATGCTGTCGTTGATCCGCAGGATGCCGGACGAGAAGAAATGGCTCGAAAATATCGAAACGCCATAGATGAACGCCATGCCTGTGGCGATCGAGCCAACGCCGATCGTCGTGACGACGTCGGGCAACTTGAAGCGCGTTATCAGAATGCCAGATAACAAGCCGCACAGCGCCCCGACGCAGATCGATCCCATCAAGGCCAGGAACAGATTGTTGGTTGCCGCCAAAATGGCGCCCAGTGTCATGGCGGCGAAAGAGGCAACGCCGGCGAGGGACAGGTCGAACCGCCTGAGCACGATGACAAAGGTCAGCCCGATCGACGCAATGCCGTTGACAGACATTTGTCTGAGAATTGCCAGGACATTGCGTTGGGAGATGTAGCTCGGCGCCATCGTCCAGAAGACGGCGACGATGACAATGGTGAGCGCTAAAAACATGATGGCGCGCCCGCGCAACTCTTTCATACTCATTGACGCCTCCCGACCAGACCGCCATCGAGAACCTCGTCCCTGGCCAAATCAAAACTGGGAGGAATGGACATTCTCCCACGGTAAAGACAGAAAATGCGATCGGCGACGCCGCAGACTTCATCAAAGTCAGAGGAAAGAACCAGGATCGCGGCGTGCTCGGACAAGCTGCGCATCACGTCGTAAAGTTTCGAACGCGCGCCAAGATCCACACCGACCGTCGGCTCGAGGAAGATATAAACGTCTGCCTCTCGAAACAGCCCCTTCGCCAACACGATCTTCTGCTGGTTTCCTCCGGAAAACTCTGTTGCATTGCGCCACAAATGCGGCGGTCGCAGTTCGAGCCGTTCCAAGAGGCCAGCAACCGTATCAGCGTTCTTCCGACGCCTCAGCCATCCGCCCCATCGCGAGGAAGCCCTGCCGAGATGGGCCAAGGTCGCATTGAAGGTCACGTTCTTTGTGAGTGTCAGCCCTTGTGTCTTTCGGTCACCGGGAACGAGAAAGATCCCTCGCCTCAGCGCATCCTTCGGGGTCTGCAGCGCCTGAACTGCGCCATGCAGGAGAATCTGCCCGTGGTCGAGCCGTCGATCTCCAAACAATGCAGAGGCGAGAACTTCGATGCCGGAACCGACCAGGCCGAAGCCTCCGACGATCTCGCCACGGCGGAGCTCGATAGTGATGTCTTCGAGCGCGCCTTCCACACCGAGACTGCGGGTT
>NZ_JBFUBG010000200.1:0-3271 GCF_056405875.1 Rhizobium sp. P1_E6
CCACTTGGTCTTCGGCGTGATCGCCTTTTCGAGATCGGCGGCCTGGAGCTTGAAGTTGTTTTCCTGCGTCGTCGGCGCAAATACAGGGGTGGCGCCACAAAGCGACGCAATTTCCGGATAGGTCACCCAGCAAGGTGCCGGGATAACCACTTCGTCGCCGGCGTTCAGCGTCGCCATGAAGGCGTTGAAGAGGATGTGCTTGCCGCCCGTGCCGACGATCGTCTGCTCCCAGGTATAGTCCAGATTGTTCTCGCGCTTGAACTTCGCAGCGATCGCCTTGCGAAGTTCCGGAATGCCGGAGATCGGCGTGTACTTCGTTTCGCCGCGGCGGATCGCGTCGATCGCCGCTTCCTTGATATTGTCGGGCGTATCGAAATCCGGCTCGCCGGCGCCAAGGCTGATCACGTCACGTCCCTTGGCTTTCAGCTCGCGCGCTTTCTGAGCGACGGCGATTGTGGCTGAAGGCTTTACATGGGAGAGGGCGTCGGCAAGGAAGGCCATGTTATCGGTCCTGTACTATTGGAACGGGGACAAGCCGGTCACCAGACCTCCCGTGTTCTTTATCCTGCAAGATCGATGAACCGCCCGGAATGCAATCGGATCAGGCCAATCCGACAAACGCGCCATACGAACTCAGCCGAGATTGCATATCTGCAGAGTTTGAAGGTCGAAAGGACAAATGTCCCTCAGTAACTGTCATCGGGTGACGTCAGGCCGGGAGAGCTGCCCACGGCCCGTCATGTCCTCGACCATTTGATGGCGATGCGATGCGGCGCCAAAGCCATATCGGACATTTTCTAGGCGGTCGGGGTGCTTGCATTAAACCGGCGGCGGTACTCTGTCGGGGTGAGCCCTGCGATGCGGCGAAACCGCGCCCGGAATGTCACGGGCGAGCCGAAGCCGGTGAGAAAGGCGATCTGGTCGATCGACGTTTCGCTTTCTTCCAGCAGCTCTCTCGCTCGGTCGATCCTTGCAAGGACGAGCCATTGCAAGGGTGTCGTCCCGGTCTGCTCGAGGAAACGTCTGGCGAAGGTCCGCGGGCTTATCTTGGCGCGGGCAGCGAGGGCATCGACGGTGTGTGAGCCATGCAGGTTGTCGCGCATCCATTCAATCAGCGGCGTCAGGCTCGTGGGTGATCCTGGCGGCTCGTGCCGGATGAATTGCGCCTGGCCACCGTCGCGATGCAAGGGCGCAACGGTCAGACGCGCAGCGTCAGCCGCAACTGACTGTCCGAAATCACGGCGGACAAGGTGGAGGCACATGTCGAGCCCCGCCGAGGCGCCGGCCGATGTGACGATTTGGCCTTCATCGACAAACAGGACATTGGGTTCGACCGTGACGCTCGGATAGGAACTCGCAAGTTCGTCCGTGAAGCGCCAGTGGGTCGTGGCGCGCCGTCCATCGAGGAGACCGGTTGCTGCCAAGATGAAGGCGCCGGTGCAAATCGAAGCCACCCGTTTTCCCTGCGCGTAGGCTTTTTGCAGCGCCACGATCACAGATCTTGGGACCTGCCTGGACGGATCTTCGCTGCCGGGGATTACGATCGTGTCGGCATCTGCGAGAGCGTCCAGCCCGTGACGAACCTGAATGTCGAAGCCACCCGAGCGGACGGTCCGTCTGGGTGCGCAGACGAAAACATCATAGGCTTTGTCGGTGGCGTCCAGGCGCGCCATGCCGAAGACCTGGTAGGCGATGCCGAAGTCGAGCGGCACGACGTCGTTTAACACGAGAACGGCGACCTTATGCATCGAGCAAATCTCCCGGTTTGAAGAGCCGGGGCTTGATCCGGGCTGGCGGTAATTGATCGAACTTTGTCATTCCTGCCACTCACCTGGGTTGCCGGTTATCGCTATTCAATATGGGTGTCCAGCAACAAGGAGACCTCACATGACGGATGAAACGAATAAGACAACCGAAGACAGACCCCTTCAGGTTGGAATGATGCTGTTCCCCGGCTTCACGCTCCAGGATCTCGCCGGTCCGCAGACAGCACTTGGACTGCACAGTAAGACACATCTTATCTGGAAAACGATGGAACCGGTTCCGACCGACATGGGCGTGACGATGAACCCGACCATCACGTTCGACGACGTTCCGGAGAATTTGGACATCCTCTTCGTACCGGGCGGCGGCGGCACGCCCGAAATCATGAAGGACCAGGAATATCTCGACTTTATTGCCCGCGCTGGCAAAACTGCCCGCTACATTACCGCAGCCTGCACCGGCTCGGTGATCCTGGCGATGGCCGGACTGCTTGAAGGCTATCGCGCGGCCACCTACTGGCCGTTCTACGAACCTCTGATCGCGCTGGGCATCGAACCGAGCTACGATCGTGTCTGCATAGATCGCAACAGGATCACTGGTGGTGGCGTGACGGCCGGTATCGACTTCGCGCTGTCGCTAATCGCCGAGATCAAGGGTCAGGATGCGGCCGAATTCACGCAGCTCGTCCTCGAATATGACCCCCAGCCGGTGTTCACCGCAGGCCACCCGCGCAGTGCACGGCCGGAAATCATCGAGCAGATTTCGGGCCTATGGGGAAGGACTGCGGAAGCCGTCAGGGTTGCCAAGGCGCACATGGAGCGCCGTTCACAGGCCGCCTGAAACCTGCCTTTCTATTCGTCCTTGCGATATCTCGGGCTGCCCTCAATCATGATGCTGGTCGCCGGCAGCCCGACGACACTCCGACAATCGCCTCACCCGATCAAATCGACAGGCGCGGTCTATTGAAGCCACGGTTGTCTTCCAATGTCTTCTTCCGCATAGAGCTGAAACTGACCTTCCCAAGGGTAGACGATACCGGCGTAATGGGCTGGCGCGCCGGTCCTGTCGCGAAAGCAGCGGCCGTGGGCAATGACGTGCCTGGCGGCGCCGTCTGCACCGATGACGCGGTAGATGCCGCTATAGGGCAGGCCGTCTGCAACCGCCTTCATCCAGAGCCTGGCAACATTTGCCCGATCCTCGGTGTGGACCCGGGCGAGATAGGCGGCGGGGGACAGGCCACGAAGGGCTTCCTTCGGATCGAGGCCGAAGAGCCTTGCGACCGCCGTGTCGGCATAGAGCGCATTTTCGGCAAGTGACCAGGTAAATATCCCGGCTTCGGCCGCGTCCGGCATCAGAGCACTCCTCCCACTCCCGCGCGCATCTCATGTTGGTCAGGTGGCCTTGGATGACGGGATCCAGGTTGCTTGCCCCACCGCTGCCTAGACGATCGGATCAATCGGAGCCGCGGGCGTTCCGCCGGCCTCGATTGCCTCGCCCGCGGCAAGAC
>NZ_JBFUBG010000201.1:0-3266 GCF_056405875.1 Rhizobium sp. P1_E6
GTCTACCCGCATCCGGACGCCAAGATCGTCGCCAATCTGTCGACCGCAACCAAGAACGTCTTTATCCTGCATCGCGACCATCTAGCCTCGGTCAGGCTGGTGACGGGGGCACCCAACGGCAATATCGTCGAACAGACGGGCTATGCCGCCTTCGGCGAGCGCACCAACACGGCGATGCAGACCCATAAGGGCTATATCGGCGAGCGCTTCGACCCCGAAACCGGCCTGATGTATCTCAATGCGAGATACTATGACCCCGCCTTCGGACGGTTCATCTCACCCGACGACTGGGATCCCACCAAGGATGGCGTCGGCACCAACCGATACAGCTATGCCGAAAACGATCCCGTTAATAAAAGCGATCCGAACGGGCATAGTGGCGGCTGGGTCGGCCCAATCAACAATCCTGGCTGGGGACAGAGATCGACTGACAGCGGGCTCGCGAGTGGCACACGCGATTCCATTAACAGGCTAAGAAACTATGCAGTAAAAAGTTACAACTCGTTACTATTTCAACCAGTCAACGATACCCGTCAGCTTTACCGCGACTTAAAGCGTGACCCATTGGGAACCATTGACTATGTTTTGAGAGATTTGCCTCCAAATCCCGCAACGGCAACTGAGCAAGGAATCGTGGGAGTAGGTATCAAAGCGGCCGTCATAACCGGCCTGCGGCTCGAAAAAGCCGGGACGACGGTGTTATACAGAGCAGTGAGTAAGGCTGAGCTAGAAGGAATTCAAGCAACTGGGAAGTTCTCAGTAGGGAAGAACTCGATGGAAGGAAAATGGTTCGCGGAAAGCGCTAAGGATGCTGCAAAGTGGGGCGAAACCATGAATGGGGCGGGCAAATCTACGATTGTGAACGCTGAAGTTCCCTCTGCAATCGCGGACAAATTTTACCGGATGGAGCGTTTGGACGGGATCGGTCCTGCAAGATATGCAGACATTGATCAGTTAGACGGCGTCAAAATCAGTTGGTGAAGGAAATTCTATGAGCAGCGGCGTGGACGTGAAGGTTTATTGGTCAGATTGGAAAAGACCAAACATAGCCAACGAAGGAAGATATATCGCGCCTGCGAAGTTCCCTGAAGACATCTCGTCTTGGCCGAACGATGCATGGAGCATCGTAGTAGAATTTAGCCAAGTGGCTTCCGGTGAATTTCATGGCAAGGCCCGATTTCTGATGAACAATGGTCCCACTCAGAGATTGCGGGCAGGTTCAACGTTCGAACTCTACGAAGGCTCGAAGCGAGCAGCCGTAGTTCAAATCGAAAGCGTGTGATCAATCGTTCCGTTCCCTCGAACAAGGTGCCATTGCTAGTCAAGCTAAAGCGCGACTCGGCATATTGGATTTGACGACGGCCGGCTCAAGGTAATCTGCTCACCCGGGCCGCGCCGAGCCGGCGACGACCATGTCGACGCCGGGGGGAACGTCAGCTTAAACCTGTGGAAACCGAAGCTCGCTCAAATTCTGCTGATGCGGCCTTCACCTTCGCTGTCTAAGGTCCGGTGCAAGAGATGCGTGTGGATCCGATTTATGAAATCCTTGGTGCCAGTTTTCTTACTCGGCCTGCTGTCGCTGGCGGCCTGCAGCGCCACGGATTCCATAGATGACGTACTGTCGGTCAAGCTCAACGAGCTCGATTCCACCGGCAAGCCACTTCCGACCTCCAGACAATCCTCCCGCATCATCGGCGGGGCGCCCTCAGCCGACAGTTTCAATGGCGCCATCCATCAGGGAAGCGGCACATTTGTGTCTTATGGCGGACCGCCGGTCTCTGTCGGTCAGCTTCCCAAGGGTGGCGAAGGCTACAGCCTGAACCTCGTCGGTGCCACGATCGAGGCCGCCGCCCGGAGCGTGCTCGGCGACACGCTTCATTTAAACTACGTGGTGGATCCGCGACTGTCCGGAACCGTAACGCTGCAGACGACGAGCCCGGTATCGAAGGAGGCGCTGCTCGATATTTTCGAAGCGGCGTTATCCGTGAACGGCGCTGTCGTGGTAAAAAGGAACGACAGCTACCAGGTCGTRCCCGCGTCCGAGGCATTGTCGTCTACGCCCGATGTCAGCGTACCCTCCGCCTCGCCCAAAGGACCGGGCATCAAGGTGCAGGTCGTCGAACTCAAATATGTCTCGGCCGACGAGATGAAGGGCATTCTTGAACCGATCAGCCGCCAGGGCTCGATCCTTCAGGTCGATCCCAAACGCAACCTGATCATGCTCGCCGGATCGAACAGCGATCTCGCCTCGATGCGTGAAGCGATCGGCGTCTTCGACGTCGACTGGATGGAGGGCATGTCGGTTGCGCTCCATCCGCTAAAAGCATCGCAGCCGTCGGCGGTCGCCAAGGAACTCGATACGATCTTTGCCAATGACAGCGGCGGCGGCAAAATCATCCGCTTCATCCCGAACGAACGCCTGAACTCGGTGCTCGTCATCACGTCGCGGCCGCAATATCTGGAGCGCGCCTCCGGCTGGATCCAGAAGCTCGACCGTCTGGCGAGCACGAACGAAGAGCAGCTGTTCGTCTACGACATTCAGAACCGACCCGCAAAAGAACTTGCGCAGGTGCTGCAGGCCGTCCTCAGCGGCCAATCCTCGACGAATGGCGGGGGCAAAGCGCTCGATGCGGTAGCTCCCAATCTGCAGCAGACCGATATTGTTTCCGAGGTCCAGGCTCAGCAGACGAGCGCTCCTGCAGATAGCGCCCCGAGCCAGCTCGCGGGCTACAGCGCCGAGCCGGCCAAGACCAAAACAGCGGTCGTTGCCGACGTCGAGAACAACGCGTTGCTTATCTCAACTACCGCCCGCGAATATGAGCACGTCCAGCAGTTGTTGCGCCAGCTCGACGTCGCCCCGACCCAGGTGCTCCTTGAAGCCGTCATTGCCGAAGTCACCTTGAACAACGAATTGAAGTTCGGCCTGCGCTGGTTCTTCGAGAACGGCAATTTCAGCTTCGGCTTCTCCGACCTTGCCAATGGCGGCACGGGAATGTCTTTCCCCGGTTTCGGCTGGAGCTATGCGACCAGCGACATAAGAGTGACGCTGAACGCGCTGTCGAGCATTACCGACGTCAATGTCGTTTCGGCGCCCACGCTGATGGCGCTCAACAATCAAAAGGCGACCTTGCAGGTTGGCGATCAGGTGCCGATCGTCACCCAGCAGGCGGCCAGCGTCAACGGTAACTCGCCGGTGATCAACTCGATTGAACTCAAGGATACCGGCATCATTCTGTCCGTCGTGCCGCGGGTCAACAGCTCGGGCC
>NZ_JBFUBG010000202.1:0-3251 GCF_056405875.1 Rhizobium sp. P1_E6
TTCCTAGGCTCCATGCTGCGAGCCCTGGCAGTTGCCGGGCCTGAAAATGCTCATATGCCAGTCTTGCGTCGAAAGTCGAAAAACGAGCCAAGCATGGCGACGCTGTGTGGAGAAGGGCAGCATCGCCCTTCTCCACATTCTAAACACTGGTGGTTACTTGTAGACCGCCTCGGCTGGCGGCGGAGCTTTCCCCTTGCCCTTGCCGATCGTCCCGCAGGCGCTCAGGTTGGCGACTGCGAACATTGCAATGATCAAGACTAGAATTCTGCTCATCAAGAAGTCCCCTATCCTTAGATTCGCACACGTTGTGGTCGGCGACGAATCAGATAGTAGTGATTACTTATATAAGTAACTAGTGCAGAAAGGTCACAGACCAGACGGATCGTTGTCCCCCTTGGTAAGCGTGCATCAGATGACCAAGGCCTGCGTCCCCACGCTGACGAGCGAAAGAAAAGCCCTTATCCTTGAGACCCTTGGAACCACAGGCCGCGTGGTCGCGAAAGAGCTCAGCCTGACGCTGGGCCTCTCGGAAGATACGATCCGTCGCGACCTTCGCGAGCTTGCCTCGGAAGGTTTGCTTCAACGGGTCCATGGTGCGGCTCTGCCCGCATCCAAAGCACTCGCTGATCTTCCAAGCCGGAGGAAAATTTCTGTCGAGGACAAGACGGAATCGCAAAGGCGGCGGCAGCGACGGTTAGGAATGGCCAGATCATATTCCTGGATGGCGGAACAAGCACCGTTGCGGTGGCCCGCGCTCTTCCTATGCAACTCCATGCGACCGTTGTCACGCACAGCCCCGATATAGTGGTCGCGCTGTCCGACCACCCGGGCATCGAGGTCGACCTCGTCGGCGGCCGCATCTACAAGCACTCCAATGTCGCGGTAGGGGCGTCGCAAGTGAGGGTATCTCCCACATCCGCGCCGATATTCCGGCGATGAGCCGGGTGCTGACGGCCTCGATCACGTCCCTTTGCACTGAGGATCACGGAAACGACCCACGCCGCCTGCGTCAATGGACGCAAAACAAGTCTGAAGCAGGCATTGGTAGATGATGGATAATCCTGCCCAAACGGTCTGGGTCGCAGAAGTCAGCGGCGAAATCGCGGCGGTGGGGGCAGTCGCAGGCGACAGCATCGTCCTCAACTACGTGGCTCCCGAGTACCGCCTTCTGAGGGTGAGCAAGGCACTATTGGCCACTATGGAAGACTCGCTCCGCAATGCCGGCATACCGCTGGGAAAGCTGGTAAGCACCAGAACTGCTTTACGCTTCTACCTCGCTTACGGCTGGTTAGAGTTGGGACCTGGCGCCGGCGGAATCCGAATGCAAAAGGTGCTGTGAGGAGCACTAGCACCAAATGCGGTTTAGTCGCATCGAACGAGCGTTCAAGTTCTTCGGCCGCTCGCTTCGGGCGGGTCTCGGGTCATCTGCCGGGGCGACGAGCGTAATTGCGAAGGCGCGGTCGATGAACCGCGCCACGTTGATCCCAAGGTGGTCGACGCCGAAGCTCTGCGCGGGCCGGTAGTGGGTGATTTTCAACCGGGTCACTACGTCTACAAACTCTCGCCTTGAAAGGGTCTGAACCTTCGACCATGCGACTGCTCGTTAGTCACAAGGCCTAAGTCTCTGTATCTACAGTTGWCGGTTGGCATTTCTCACATTCGGCTGCTGTCTTCGGCAAACTCTWCCGGTTTTCCCATTCTTGCGGCGTCAGCGTCTTGATGTCGAACTGGTCGCGGGTTCGGGCGTAGGTATGGCCACCCATCCGGCCGACGGCGTCCATCATCTGCTGATCGATATGCAGATTCGATGCATCGACCGCGTCACTGCGAACGAAAACACCAACGACTTCGCCAAGAATGATCTCGCGCGCCGGTCCGACCTGCAGTGTCGTGTGCCGACGGCATTCCAAAGCGGCGGGTGCCGCGAGAATACGTGGGCTCTTCACCATCTGGCCCGGCACAGTTGCAAGGCCAGCTTCCTCCATCTCGTTCACCTCGGGGCCGAACTTGATCGCGCAGACCTCCATTTGGTCGACAAGCGCATTGTCGCAGATGTGGACGGTAAACTCGCCGGTCTCGCGGATGTTACGGGCAGTGTCCTTGAAGCGCATGTCAGCATAGTTCTCGACACCGATGGCAACGATGGCCGGATCGTGGGTCAAAACGTTGAAGAAGCTGAACGGGCCGGCGTTCGGCTGGCCATCCTTGCTCACCGTCGTTACCAGCGCGATCGGGCGCGGGATCACGGTGCCGATCAGGATCTTGTAGCGCTCGCGCTCGGTGAGTCCGGAGAAGTCGAAATGGGTGTGGTCGTACATATCAGGCCTCGGCAGCAACGCGATGGGTTTCAAGCGGGGTGTGGCGGGAGAGGTTCTCGAACCCATCCTTGGTGACGACATACATGTCGCCGACATTGCAACCGGCCGATAGCGGTTCCAGCCATTGGGTATGGAGAACGAAGACCATGCCCTCTTCCATCCGGTCGTAATTGTGCGACGAGATGTTGAAGCTGTTCTGACCGCCGGCCATGCCGACCGAGTGGCCGAGATTGGGGTTATGCGGACCGTGCGTGGCCGGGTAGACATGCATCAGCRTGCGGCCCTGCGCTTCCCAGTCGATGTTTTTCACATACTGGCGCGGGATGAGGCGGGCACCGCCATCGTCCATCGGCGCCCAGTTATAGGGCATGCTGCGCGCCTCAGGCGAACCCAACATTCCTCGCTCGATCATCGGCTCGAAGGCCGCGTTATTGACGTCGCGCATCAGGGCGCCAGGGCGGATCAGCTTTTCGGCGCGCTTGACGCCTTCGGTGCAGGCGGCCAGCACCTCTTCCTGCCGCTTGGTAATCCCGCCGACCGCGATCATGCGCGCGGTCTGGGCCGTGTAGCCGCGGTACGTGACGTTGGAGACATACAGATTGATCAGGTCACCCGGCCGGACGACGTGGCCGTAGGGCTTGCCGCAATGGGTGCCGAACTCGTTGATGCCGATCTGGTAGCCATCGCCCGTCTCACCTCCGTAGGTCAGTTGCGCTTGGGTAAAGGCGGCGTAGATTTCATGATCGGTCACGCCGGGCTTGGCGACATGATAGGCCGCTTGCGTGGAGATGCTGATGAGCTGAGCGGCGGCGCGGAACATCGTGATCTCGCGCGGCGATCTGACTTTTTGCATCCGGTCGAGAATGGCATTGTCGGCGACAAACTTCGTCTTCGGCATCAGTTCGTCGAGTGCCGCCCAGAAGGTCAGCGAGG
>NZ_JBFUBG010000203.1:0-3203 GCF_056405875.1 Rhizobium sp. P1_E6
CTAACAATCAAAAAGCCCGCATGGTAAAACCTGCGGGCCCAAAAAGCCCGCATGGTAAAACCTGCGGGCCTTTCGACGTTCTAGCGCAGGGCAAAACGCATCGTCAGCGGCCGGTAAAAAGGCAAGGGATATCAGTCGCCTGTGGATGAGTGTGATTATGACTTTTATCTATCATGTCCCCTTGCTCCCGACGCTGTATCGGCTGCATTGCAATCATAGGTAGATGATTGGTGGAATGGAAGCACTTCGTATCAATTATTGACAGCTAACGCATTCGTTTCGTTTCTTATTTCTTGGACCATTTCAGTGATATCACCCGGACTTGGCGTATCKTTGATAAGACATCCATTTAGGATGAAACGCTCATTGTATTTCTTTTGTTATGCACTCGAAATATTTCTACTGTGTCGATTACACTGATCATATCATGGCATATCGCTATGAGATCTCAGAGGTTTCGACATTTGCGAGCGAAAGCTGGCGAGAAGTAAATGCCGCCGAAATGTGCGAGGCTGTCCGGTTTAAGGTTCTGATGTCTCTCGATATGAAAATACGTCGCACCTACTATTTCTTGGATAAGAGCGTGATCGGGAAGCCGTTGTTGATAGCAACGCTTGCGTCGCGCGCGACCGTGGCGATACCGCTCGGCACGGATGAGCGGAGATTCCCTATTATCGATAAACAGCGGCCAGCCTTCACTCCACAAACAAAAAGCCCGCTTCGAAAGCGGGCTTTTTGTTTGTGGATACAAAGTTGAAGTTTCGGTCTGAGGCGATTTACTCAAGACGCCAGCACTGCAGCCTTCCGCGGYGATCTTGCCATCAGTCGCGCATAGGCGATGGCCGAGAGCATGTTGACGTGGTTGGCTCTGCCGGTTCCGGCGATGTCGAACGCGGTGCCATGGTCGACCGAGACGCGGTCGATCGGCAAGCCCAAGGAGACGTTGACCGCAGTCTCGAAGGCGACCAGCTTGATCGGGATATGGCCCTGGTCGTGATATTGGGCGATCACCAGGTCAAAGGCGCCGTTATAGGCGCGGGCGAAGACCGTGTCGGCGGAGATCGGGCCGACCACGTCGATGCCCTTGGCCTGTGCGAGCTCGACCGCAGGTACCAGGAATTCCGTGTACTCGGTTCCGAAGAGGCCGTTTTCGCCGCAATGTGGGTTGAGGCCGGCGACGGCGATGCGGGCTTTCTTGCCGAGGCGCATGAAGTGATTGTGGCCGGCTTCGATCGTTGCCAGCACGCGCTCGGTCTTGGCCCGCTCGATCGCGCCCTTCAGCGAGATATGGGTCGAGACGTGGATAGTGTTCAGCCGCTCGGAGGCGAGCAGCATGAAGGAGCTCTTGGAACCGGTCAGGTGCGCGAGGAGGCCGGTATGGCCGTCATAATGGTGACCGGCAAGGTTCATGGCTTCCTTGTTGATCGGCGCCGTGACAATGACGTCGGCCTCCTTCGACATTGCGAGATCGACGGCTCGAGCGATATAGCGAACGGACGCGTCGCCGGCGACCGGGCTGACCTTGCCGATCTCGGGGAGGGGGGCGTCGAGCGAAACCTCATCCACGGCGATGGTATTCCCATCCTCGGAGGTGGAGGGACCGAAAGCGAGGCTGACGTCGGTCGCACGTGCGGCCCGTTCCAGCGCTTCCGTGTTGCCAACGATGACGAAATCCCGGCGTTCGGCCGCCGGCAGTGCAGCCAGCGCCTTGACGATCACTTCGGGACCAACACCGGCAGGATCACCGAGGGTCACTGCGACTTTTGCATTTCTGTCCATCAGTCAAATTCCTCTTGAAAGCCCTGCCTCAATAGGCCGCTTCGTAGATCGAACGTATGTCAGTGCGCGTCAAGTCGCGTGGGTTGTTGTCCAGGAGCCTGCGGATGGCGAAAGCGTCGTCAGCCATGGCGTCGAGATCGTTTTCGGGTACGCCCAGGCCCGAAAGAGTCATCTCGATGCCGAGCTCAGCGCAGAAAGCGTAGGCGGCATCAAAGACCGACTTGACGGTATCGGATGTGCTATAGCCGAGCGCTTCCATCACCGCTTTCGTCTTTTCCGGCACGGCCGGCGTATTGAAGGCAAGAACATGCGGGAAGATCAGTGCGTTGGCTGCGCCATGGGCGACGTGCCAGCGGGTGCCAAGTGGGTAGGCCAATGCATGGCCACCCGCAGTATTGACCGGGCCGAGGCAGAAGCCGCCATAGAGCGAGGCCAGCGAAAGACCGGCACGCGCTTCGGCATCCGAACCGTCGCGCACGGCACGCGCGAGATATTTGCCGACGAGCCGCGTTCCCTCGATCGCATAAATGTCGATCATCGGGTGCGCCTTGCGATTGGTGAAGGCCTCGACGCAATGCGCCATGGCATCGACACCGGTTGCGGCGGTGGTGCGGGCTGGAACGGAGAAGGTCAGCGACGGGTCGATGACGGCGATATCGGCGAGCATGTGAAGGCTCTCGACCGCTAGTTTCGCCTTGGTGTCGGGATCGGTGACCAGCGCGCGAATGCCGGCTTCGCTGCCCGTGCCCGATGTGGTCGGCACCTGGGCGAGCGCTACTTTCCGCGGTCCCTGAACCTTGTTCGGACCGACGACTTCGCGAAGCGTCTGCACCGAGCCGGCGAGTACGGCAGCGAGCTTCGCTAAATCCATAGCGCTGCCACCGCCGAAGCCGACGATGAGATCAGCCTGTGCGGTCTCTGCTGCGGCGAGCACCTTGTCGAGATTGGCAATATCCGGCTCGGGCGTGACGTCCGAGAAGACCGAAACATCACCCTTCAGCTGCAGCGCCTCGATGCGCGCTGCATTGAAGGCATCGGAAATGACCAGCGTTCGGGAATAGCCCTTGCCGGCCGCCCAGGCGCCCAGCTTTCCCGCGGTTCCGAGACCGAATTCGATCAGGTGTGGCCGGACAACGGTTATAGGTGAATCCAAACTGACCATATGCGGTCCTCTCCGATGTGCGACGGAAACCGACCGTCAATGATGTAAAGTTGTTATCCTGTCTGGCGATTTATGGCAAGAATGAATAGAGATCTTTATCGTTTTTCGGTCCGTTAGGGGAATTCTGCATTAATCCTTGGCGATCAAAAAAACTCATATCTTATTGAATAAAATAAATAAATTTCATTTGCGCAATCCATCTGTCCGGGCGACTGAACTTGTCAATCAACTATCGCACATTAGTAAAATATGAGCGCAAGTA
>NZ_JBFUBG010000204.1:0-3158 GCF_056405875.1 Rhizobium sp. P1_E6
GATTTCGGCTGCCATCCGGTCGATTGTGCCTTTGACGGCAGCCGTATTCACGGACGGATCGATCATGGCGTCGACAGCCAGCTTGACATCAAGCAGATCACGGTATGGTTCGAAGAGGCCTTCGACCCGCATCGGCGGAGAGGCGGTAGAGGCCTCTAACGATTGTGCAAGAACTGCTGCCGCGGGCATGTAGAGTGCCAGAAACGCAACGCAGGACGCTCTGACAACCCATCGATGCCGGCCGTTCGGTCCTGCTTGCAATGTTTCAGCGCTGCTGCGGCTACCACCCATGACGGAACCACTTGATCCGCCGCCCTCAACCATCGTTTTCGCCCTGGGATGGAGCGGGGTTCTTTGCGTTGTAGGTCGGGGAGGGAGGAGACGCGCGCTCTGTTGTCCCGGTCGCATCGGTTCCAACGCCCTGGACCGAAGGGAACTGATCATCCTGAGAGATGAACCGACCGAAGGCGGGGTCGTAGTATCTCGCATTGAGATACATGAGGCCGGTCTCGGGGTCGAAGCGCTCGCCGATATAGCCCTTCCCTGTCTGCATCGCCGTGTTGGTACGCTCGCCGAAGGCGACGTAGCTGGTCTGCTCGACGATGTTGCCGTTGGGAGCTCCCGTCACCAGCCTGACCGAAGCCAGATGATCGCGATGCAGGAAGGAAGCGACTTTCGTGCCTGCCGACAGATTGGCGACGATCTTGGCGTCCGGATGCGGATAGACGGTGTAGATATCCGTGCCCGGTGTCGAGCGGTCGAYCTCGRCRTTGGCRTTGGGATAGAGSGTCGTGCCRAAGGCCCAGCTCTTCTTSACCCGYGCTCCGTCGGGTCCATAGGCGAGGGTGACCGTGCTGCCGCCCTGGGTGACGGTCGACAGGCGGTTTTCGACATCCCAGGTCAGCGTGCGGGTGCCGTCCGAGAGCATGTTGCCGTTGGCATCGTAGCTTATCGACTTTGCACCGATCTGCGTTGCCGCATGCGGCCTGACCGCCGTCGGTGCCGGATAGGTGTAGGCGCCGACCCGTGTGCGCGACAGCAGGTTGTGGTTGTCGGCATAGGTGTAGGTCTCGTCGAGGCTGTTGCCGCCCCCATTGTCRSCRCTCACCAGMCGRCCGAGCTGRTCATAGRWGTAGGTCCAGTTGTCGTTGGCSGTCAGCCCSGTGATGGTCTTGATGCGGCCGACATTGTCGCGGGTATACTGATTGTCCATCAGCACCGTCGTGCCCCTGGTCGTCGTCAGCCGCGTCAGCCAGCGCCGGGTCGGCGAATAGGTGAAGGTGGTGGTGACKCCRTTGACATAGGTGATCGACTTCGTYTGGCCGTCGGCCTCGTAGCTGGTGGAGGAAATCAGGTTGGATATGGAGGTCAGMAGATCGGCGCTGTTATACTGCCAYGGCCGGTCGGGTGTCCTGCCGAACCAGAGATCCGATGCATAGGCGATGCCGACGGTTTTGTCGGTTGGCCCGCGCGTCTGCGTCGTCGTCTGGSTGAGGCCGTCGATCGTTGCCGTTGTCGCRATGATGCTGCCGGTGCCGGTATAGACCCGCTTGTAGGCGAAKGTGGCGTTGTCGTTGGCGGCTCCGCTCAGGAGACCGATGTTGCTCGACGTGGATGTCGGGTTCTGGTCATAGGTGTTGGTGGCGACGACGACCTGGGTCGATGAACCGGGCGCCTGCACTGACTTCTGCGTCACGCGGCCCATCTGGTCGTAGGTCAGGAAGGTGACCGCACCGCGGGCGTCGACCTGCGAGACGAGCCGGTTCGCATCATCATAAGCGTAAGACCAATTCCCAAGGTCAGGATCACTCGCCGTCAGGCGGTTGCCGAGCAGGTCGTAGGTGTAGGTCCAGATCGCTCCACTTGGATCAACAACCTGTTTCAGATGGCCGAGCGCATCAAACGTCGCGCTGTAGCGCATGGTAGTCTTCGATACGTCTGCGACCTTGTCCGAATGGTCCGAGATGAAGATCTTATCGTCCCAGGTGCTGATCGTGTAGGGATGGCGCAGCCCCAGCTCATCGTACCAGTTGACGTAATAATTTGCGATGTTCGACGACAGCGGGATCGGATCGAGATAGGTGTAATAGTCGTATGTCTTGTAGGTGCTGTCGGGATTGACGCTCTTCGTGATCCGGTCGAGCGCATCGTAGCTGTTGACCGTCCACTGCGCCGTTTCACCGGCAAAGCGCACGATCGATGTCTGAAGCACATTACTGCGGGCGTCGTAGATCGTGTCGGTTATGCGGGCAGGGCCGGTCGCCGTATCGCCCGAAGTCTCCACCCGCCACGGGCGCCCAAGCCCATCATAATAGGTGCACGTGTAGCTCTCGCCGGTGCCTGACGTTAGCGGCTGCGAAACGATGACCGCCTGCAGGGCCGGATTGCCCTCGTTCGCATAGCGGGTGTTGATGTAGTTGCCGGATCCCGAGTGGGTATAGCCACTGGGGCGGCAATAGGTGTCGTAGGTGTAGGTCTCGACGATGCCGTTCGGATCGGTCTTCGATGCCGTTTTGGCGCAAATCATGTCATAGGCCGTCGTCGACACGAAGCGGGTGTCGGCCGGCTGGCCGCCATTGGCGAAGTATTTGGGGCTGCGCTCCGCTACCGGATAGAGATGGTAGGTCGGGTCGTAATCCCATTCGGTGCGGTTTTTAGCGCCGTCCGTCTCGGAGATCCGGTTGCCATAGGCGTCATAGGTATAGGTGCTGGTCACCCATCTCTGCGGCGCGACGACCGTCGCATAGGCGAGCTTTTGCGTCAGATTGCCCTGGGTTGGCGGGGCAGTGTAGTCGCTGGCGTTGTCATAGACATAGCGCTCATACTTCAGTGTCGTTGCCGTGGCGGCATCGAAGCCGCCCGAGCGCACCCCAACGGCCGTCGGCAGCGACGTGATGAACTTCGTCGTGTTCGGGGCATAGCTGTAGGTCGTCCAGCGCTCRTCGCCGGAGACATCCTTGCGACCATATTCCTTCAGTTCSGTGACGTTGTGGTAGSCRTCGAAMACCCGCTCGGTGCGCTGGGTCAGCGCATATGGATTGTAGAGCGTCGTCTCTGTCGCGGTGTTTTTAACCCAGTACGGCTCGGAGCTGACATTGACCTCATAGGTCTCCGAAATCATCTTCTTGGCGTTACCCGCACCATCCCTCCAGACGATC
>NZ_JBFUBG010000205.1:0-3144 GCF_056405875.1 Rhizobium sp. P1_E6
GCGCAAACGACGTTGCGCGGCACCGGACGTTACTCCCAAAGCATTGAGGAAGAGACCGAAATCGCCGATCGAGATATCGCCGAGCGTCGCGGCGTTTCCGATGGAATAGGCAAGTTCGTCGGTGAAGGACGGATCAATGCGGGTCGGCATGATATCGTAGCGCGGCGTGGTTCGAACCCGTCCACCGGCTTCATAAATCAGCCCGAAATTCTTGGCGTGTCCGTCGACATTGCCGATCATGAGATCGAAGAGCGTATTGGCGATGAAGGTGCGTTTCTCCGATGCCGGATCGACGGTCGCGTCCAATATTCTGGCAATACCGGCAGCGTCGAAACGTCGGCCCGGCCGCCCGTTTCTCTCGTATTTCAGAGAGGCAGGAAGACCGAGGGCCTGTGCGAAGTCTTCCTGGTGCACACGAATGATCTTGCCCTCGTCGGAGAGGGCCCTGTCAAATCGCGTGATGACCAGTGCGTCGATACCCCCAAAATTGACGACGGCAGCATCTGTCGTTTCGAAGCGCAATAGACGGGAGAGGCTCAGCGCCTCTGCTTCCAATTTCGGGTCTTCAGGATGGGCCTGGTCCGGAACCTTGAGGATGTGCGTCGTCGGAGCGCCTGATTCCGGCCTCGGCTCGGCGAAATTCCCATCGGGCAAAAGGGTGAGAGCAATTTTGCTCTGGACACCGGCAAGAGGGGAGGGGTCCGCCGTTCCATCGGGCAGCCTTTCGCGCCGGTGAAGGCTGCGGACGATCTCGTTGAGCCTGGCAGGCTCAATTGTGACGTAGTCCCTGGCGTAGTCGCCGGGAACCTTGACCGGCGGAGAGCCTTCCGGCAGCACCGAAAGCGCCCCGCTGCAGTCTTTGCCGAGGTGATAGAGAATGCCGGCGACATCGTCCCGGCTCAGCCCTTCGCGGTCGAGCAATTGGCGCAGAGTGCCGTCGCGTTCCTGCAACAGATTTTCGAAGAAGGGGCGCGTTCTGGCGTCCTCGTAAGCGCCTTCCGTCAGGGGCAACGAGAGCGAAAGCGGATAAGCGGCCCGATTGTCGAGATAGGAGGCCGCATAGGCAAAGGACAGGGCACTGTTCTCATCCTTCGAAAGGCTGGCGATCGGATCGGCAAACCCGTCCAACCGAACATCGAGTTTCATTTCGATCATCGTCCTACCTCTGAACGGCGAATAAAGAGATTCCAGCTGCGCGTGCAACCTTGACGACCTTTTCGAATTCGAGTGTCGCCTTTCCGTTCTCGAGTTCGGAGACAAATCGTCGTCCGACGCCGGCAAGGTCGGCGAATGTCTGTTGGGACAGGCTGCGGCGTTCCCTGGCCTCGCGAACGAGACTGCCAAGATCGACGGATGCAGTGATCGGGACGGGGTTTGCGGAATCGCCGATCGATTTGCTATCGTCGATCCTATCGGGGGTGGGTTGAGTTTTGCTCGTGCTGGCAAGTTTCGGAAGGCTGAGAATTCCCGCGACTGCTTCAGACAGTTTCGGCAATGCCGACAGACGAGTGTCACTGATAGCACGGATCGCGTCCGTCATGCCCGGAGTATTGATCGCTTGGATCGTCTTTGTGGCGTTGCGAATTGCCTCCGACAGACCGGGAACGTTTGCAGGCAACTGAGTGGCTTGCGTGACTGCGCGCTGCAAGGCTTCGAAGTCCTCGCCGATCGGGTCGGGGTCATCTTTATCGTCTTTGTTCATAGATTGTGCTCCCGCTCGGGAACATAGCCCTTACAAAATCAGATTGCAAGAGCAGTTGATCCCGTTCGGGAACCGAATTACGTTGATCCCGAACGGGAACGCCAATCTCCTCGCGAGGCCACTTCCCGGAAAGTGCTCCCGATCGGGAGCAGGCAGTCTATGATCTTGAAGAACAAAAGGCAGGAGCGATCCCACGTCCAAGGTGTGCGCGGACGCTCTTACCGGCGACATCAGTCCGGACGCGTGTCGCCAAGCCCTGCTACGCGCAACGACGAAGGCCGGCAATCTGCCCTCTCGCTCGTCCAGGACCAGGCCAAGGACGAAACATCGACCGGTGAGAGATCCATGGTCACGGCTGGCGAGAATGGCCTGGAGCTTCACCCCCAGGCTCAACCTTGCTCTGACTATCGTTCAGAGGGCAGGGCACTGTCGCCACCCCGACCCAGTGCGTTGCCGAAAAACGCAGACAATGCACGCGACGAGCGGTCATTGGCTCGGCCTCACGCGGTTGAAGGCTGCTGGCTTCCTCGTGAAGGCCAGGAACAGCTGTATGTCAGACCCATCGCCTCGAATTCAGCGGTCAGAGCGCCTCAAGCGGCGGCACTTTTATGGCGCGGCAAGCGCCCGGAAATCTCACGCCATTCATTGCGTTCATCGACCCCTTCCTTACGCTTGCCGAAGAATTGGATGACCATGTTTCCATTCGCATCATAGACCTCCACCGACGTGACGTGACCTTCCTTGGTCGGTTTGCGAACGACCCAGGTCTCGCAGATATGGTCCTGGCGCAGGTGCAGATGGAAGGTCGGATCGAAAATGTTGATCCAGGACCCGGTCGCCTCGACGTTGAATACGGCGCCGGAATGGATCTGGATAATCCCGTCGTTTGCCACGAAACACATGATCGGCAGGGCTGAGGCGGCGCAGGCACGCAGCATTTCGATGGTTGCAGCATTGTCGAGTTTCGACGCGTAGTCCTCGCCCACCGTGCGAATGGCCGTCTGGCGGCTGATCTTGAGGCGCCGTAACATTCCGAAGAATTCATGCGTGTCCGTAAGCTTGGCCCAGCTGTCGCGCAACTCCTGCCTGGCGACGTCGCCATGGTCGTTGGATTCGGCGACAACGGGGGTTGGCACGAATTCCTGTGATTGGTCAGGCAACATCAGTTCGGCGACGATGCGCTGATAGGCGTGGACATTCGAGGCGGTTCGGAGATGGATCTTGTGAACCGCAGTCCCGCTCGCGTCGAAATACTGGAGACTGTAGCGTTCGGCACCAGGATCGCCTTTCGAAACGGCGAAGGCGTGTGCCCAATGCGAGTGAAAAACGCGCAGGTCGATATTCTCACCGAGAACGATCGCGTTACGTTCGCCAATGGTGATGTTCTCGAAGACACCGATCTTCTCGTGCACAGCGCTTTCGTTACGAGAGAGGGCCATCAC
>NZ_JBFUBG010000206.1:0-3127 GCF_056405875.1 Rhizobium sp. P1_E6
TCTTTGCGATGTCTGTGTTGTCGCTCACGCCGGTCTTTCTCATTTTCCTGATTTTTCAGCGGCTGCTGATCGAGGGTATTGCGACGACCGGCATGAAACGTTGAGCCAGAAGTCGCTATACGCAAACAGGGGATTTTAGATGTCGACGCGCATCGAACTGAAAAATATTGTCAAACGCTTCGCCAACCATGAAGTGATACATGGCATCGATCTGGCTATCGAACCGGGGGATTTCGCCGTTTTCGTCGGTCCCTCTGGTTGTGGCAAATCAACTCTGTTGCGAATGATTGCCGGCCTTGAGGATATTAGCGGCGGAGAGTTGTTGATCGACGGCACCACAATGAATGAGGTGCCTCCCTCCAAGCGCGGTATCGCTATGGTGTTTCAATCATATGCACTTTATCCGCATATGACCGTTTATAAGAACCTCGCTTTCGGACTTGAAACTGCCGGATATAAGCGCCCCGAAATTGAGCAGCGCGTTAAGCGAGCAGCCGAAACTCTCAAAATCGATGCGTTGCTTTCGCGCCGCCCTAAGGCGCTGTCTGGCGGCCAAAGACAACGAGTTGCTATCGGACGAGCTATCGTTCGCGACCCCAGAATCTTCCTCTTTGACGAGCCGCTTTCGAATCTTGACGCAGAGCTGCGAGTTCAAATGCGAGTCGAGATATCCAAGCTTCATCAAGAGCTTGGGAACACGATGATCTATGTCACACATGATCAGGTCGAGGCCATGACCATGGCCACCAAGATTGTCGTGCTCCGTGACGGACAGATCATGCAGGTGGGTTCGCCGCTTGAGCTGTACAACAATCCTATGAACATTTTCGTCGCGGGCTTCATCGGTTCTCCAAAGATGAATTTCATCAAGTGCCGTTGGAGCGCCGGTGATCGTGGTGTGGTGCTCCAGGAAAGCTTTGTTCCGTTCCATGAGCTCGGGGATGCCACAGGCGCGAACAGTCCAGTGACCCTCGGCGTCCGCCCCGAACATCTTGTTATAGGAGGAGACGCGGGTCATTTGCTGGGCTACCTCAAGGTCGCACTTGTTGAACAACTTGGTGGAGCAACCGTGGTCTACGGAGAGACGTCGGTTGCGGAGACAGTCACAGTTATGATTCCTGGTCAGGTCACCGTGGCCACGGGCGATTTGGTGCCGCTGAGATTCAACGCTGCCCACGGCCACCTTTTTGGCGAGGATGGCAACGCCATTCGCCGGCCCCATTAATGGGGCCAGCAACCTTTAAACTTGCTCTCTGAGCAATCATCAACGGCTGCGAATTTATGGTCGGCATTGAACTTGCCGCGCCCAGGTAGCTCACGTTCTCACGATAGCCACGCATCGGCCCATATCCGTCCGTCAATGGAGTTAGTTATGACGAAAGAAATCTCAACTGAAGTAAAGCTCGCATATGTTGGCGGAGGCTCCCTGAACTGGGCTCATGTCCTTATGGCGGATCTCATTCACGACGGTACTATTTCTGGTGAGATTCGGCTCTACGATCTCGACATCGCAGCCGCTGAACGCAATGCGGTTATCGGAAATCGACTGTCTCAGGCGCATGGAGTTGATATTCGGTATGTCGTATCGAGCACACTTCAAGACGCACTGACGGGGACCGACTTCGTTGTCATCTCGATCCTGCCAGGCTCCTTTGACGACATGGCACATGACATCGAACTCCCGCGAGTAGCCGGCATACGTCAAGCGGTCGGTGACACTGTCGGACCAGGCGGGTTTGTTCGGGCTATGCGCGCGATCCCAGCAATGGCCGAAATCGCTCACGCGATCCAGAAATATTCGCCAAAAGCCTTTGTCTGCAATCTGACAAATCCGATGTCCGTTCTGACTGGCACTCTCTACGCGGTGTTCCCAGAGATTAGGGCATGGGGAGAATGCCATGAGGTCACAAAGCTTCGGCACATTATCGCTTGGCTGGCCAACCAAAAGGGCAAAGGCAAGGCCGTCGGGTTTCGTGATGTTCAGATGAACGTTTTGGGTATCAACCATTTTACGTTCGTCGATCGTGCGACCGTAGATGGAGAAGACTTTCTCCCAGAATATCTCGCTTTCGCGGCTTCGCACATGGAGAAAGGCTGGCGCGAAGTGCCGCTTGATCCCACGAACGAGTACCACCGCTATTTTGAAGATATGAATCGAGTGAAGTTTGATCTCTCCGCTCGTTTTGGCATCGCCGCCGMGGCTGGCGACCGGCACCTGGCCGAGTTTCTCCCCATGAATTGGTACCTGGCCAACGTCGAGGATTGGGGATTTGGGCTGACCCCTGTCGAGTTCCGCAACCGGGAACGGCTGGAAAAGCAAGCTGCCGCCAAGAAAGTAGATATGTCAGGGGAAACCCCGATCCTGCAGCCAGCGTCTGAGGAGGCTCTTGTCGGCCAAATAAAGGCGCTCACGACAGGCGACGTCCTCGTGGTGAACGCAAACATGCCGAACCGCGGTCAGATGGACGGGTTCGCGCCAGGAACAATCGTCGAGACAAACGTCATGTTTTCTGGTCTGGGGATCCAGCCGATCTTTGCCGGACGGCTGCCAGCCGCAGTGGAAGCACTTGTGAAGCCTCACGCGGAACGGCAAACGGCTCTCGTCGGGGCGGTTCTGGAAGGGGATGTCGAAGCTCTGGAAGGGCTGTTCCTTACCGACCCTCTGGTTCGCTACCTACCGCCGGAGAAAGCTTCGTCGCTTCTCCGCTCGATGGTGACCGCGACCGCTAATCGCCTTCCGGAAAAGCTCCGTACGCTGACCAATTAAAATATGCGGCGCGCCAGCCCATCAACGAGGGGTGGGCTGGCACCGGACAGTATTGGAGAGCAATGCCGAGTGCGCTGGAGCAAATCCAGCAAAAGTGTGCAGCGGTTTTGCGTCTGGAATTGCATAAAAACAAAGAGATAGAGAATTTTCGTGATTCGAAGAAAAACGGAAATGCTCTAGGGCGTGCGCAGCGTTTAGTTGCAAAACGTCCGGCGGATCGATCCGCACGCCGTGAGGTTGTTCAAACGGGTCGGCTTTGGATCTTCGGAAACAGAGAATAGCCCCGATCGACAAAGGAGAGGAATTCTACAATGAACATCAAGATGGTATTGCTTGCGTCGGCAGCAGCATTTGCTGCAT
>NZ_JBFUBG010000207.1:0-4230 GCF_056405875.1 Rhizobium sp. P1_E6
CAGATGTAGCAGGCGAAGTCTTGGCTGGTTGCCATCTCCCGACCTAAAAGCGCGACCTTGCCAATCGTCGCCGTCCGTGAAAGCGCAACCGTGCCCTCTGGCAGCAATCGAGCAGAGGAGTTCGCAAGACCGAGCGCGGACACGGTCATCTTGGTGTTTTGAAGCACCTTGCCCTCGATCGTTTTCGAGTCATGGAGTGAGAGCCACGGAATTCCTCCATCCCAATAGTCAGGACGGTTCCGACTTGGGGTGTGACCGCTTTCAAGTCTTGCGATGTCGCACAACCTCTCCAATGCCCAACCTTCCGGTTCGGCATCCGGCGTCGGATGAATGCGCCCGATATGCCACCGGGATGTGAGATCTGAAACAGGGATCATGCTGAGACCCCGAGGGCGATGAGATGTTCTGAGACTTTCGCTTCGAGTTCCACCATTCGCGTGGAAATCTCTAGCAATGTATGTCCATATCGCTCTGTCAGCACCCGCACCCGAGCGGTCAGCTGCTCGGTGCGGGCTTCGATCTCGGCCTCGATTAGCTCGGCAATGTCGGTTAGCCACTTGTCATCCACGACCAGCGAGCGGATTTCGTCGTCCTTCAGCGCAGGGTATTTCTTCAAAATCGCCTGGGTCAGCGCGTCCTCGGCCTCCTTCACCGCCCTCTTCGCTGCTGTTTCAGCGTCCATCAATTTCGCTGCCTGCTTCAGAAGCTTCATCTCCTCCGGCTCGGCCTCACCTGATTTGGTGCGCACCTTGACGGAAGCCGCAGTCAGTTTGCCTGTCTCGGTCAGTGCGTCGGCCAACACCGCGCCCTCGGACCCGTGCTCTTCGACCAGTTCTTCGATCTCGCGGGCGAGTTCCTCGGCTTTTGCTTGCGCGTCGTCCAGCGCCGTCTGCATCTCGGGGAAGAAGCGTGCGACGATCAGCCCGGGTTTGATGACGTCGGCCACAAGGCGCACCTTGTTCACCGTCAGGTCGGCATCTTCCAACCACCTGACCTTGTTGTCCTTGTCGACTTCCTTCCGTGCCTCGCGCAGCTCCTTGGCCGCAGCCCAGCCATCGTGAGCGATTATGAACACGTCATCCTGCATCACCGTGGACCAATAGGTCATAAGGCGCTGATACGCCTCATACTGGTCGATCAAGGGCGCATCGATGAAGCGGCCCAGCATATCCTCCGCAATGGTGTGGATCAGCGTCTTGGGATTGTCGCCAGGCTGAATCCCATCCAGCACCGCCGCGTTTGCGTCAGCCCAGCCATCATGGATTGTATGAACACGGTCGCGGAAAGCAGAAAACTCCGGATGTTTGCGGATAGTGGCGCGAACGTCCTCGGGCTCGACCAGTGGGTCGGAATATCCAGGGCGTGGGTTCGGACCAAACAGCGCGCTGCGCACGCCAGGCATGATCTTCCAGAAATCGTCAAGCAGGTCGATATCACGATCCGGAACGCCGCCTTTCAGATGCGCTTCGATGTCCTGCAGATCTTCGGGATCCGCCCCATCAATATAGCGTGGGATGTTCAGGTTGAAATCGCTGCGGGTGATATCGGAATAGGAGACGAGGCTCGAGTAGCCTTTGATCTCAAGCTGTCGGGCGTAGGCGTCGATGATCTTGTGAATGTCGCGTTCCCGAAGCCGATTTTTGTTGCCGTCCTTGATAAACCCACGCGAGGCGTCGATCATGAAGACAGGGCGCCGATCGCACGCGCCGGATTTATCCAGCACGATGATCGAGGCCGGAATGCCAGTGCCGTAAAACAGGTTGGCTGGCAGGCCTATGATGGCTTTGACATAGCCACGTTTCAGGATCTTCTCCCKAAGTTCGGCCTCTTTGTTACCGCGGAATAGGACGCCATGCGGAAGTATGACGGCGCCTGAGCCCGTGGCCTTCATCGAGGCAAGGATATGCAGCAAGAATGCAAAATCGCCATTCTTTTCAGGTGGCATGCCGATGTCAAAGCGACCAAATCGGTTGTTTGCGGTAAGGCCGGAACCCCAAGCTTTGGTGGAGAATGGAGGATTCGCGACGACGAAGTCGAAAGCCTGGATCGCCGTCTCTGATGCCCTGAATTGGGGATCAGCAATGACATCGCCCTGTGCGATCTCGGCATCCTCGCGTCCGTGCATGATCATGTTCATCTTTGCGAGGCCGCGAGTGGTGATGTCGAACTCTTGCCCGTAAATGGTGAGCTCGACATTTGCCGCGTCTGCTGCTTTCAAAAGCAGGGAGCCCGATCCACACGTTGGATCATAGACGGTCTGTCGCGGGCTATTCGCTCGGTTGATTCCGGCAACCGCTGCGACGACACGCGAAACTTCGGCTGGCGTATAAAACTGCCCTTTGCTCTTTCCGGATTCGGTGGCGAAGTTCCGCATCAGATATTCGTAAGCGTCCCCCAGGATGTCGTCCCCATCCGCCCGATTGCGGCTGAAGTTTAGCTCCTCCCGGCTGAAAATATTGATGAGGGCGGTCAGCGTTTTGATCATCTTTTCGCCGCGGCCGAATTTCTCGGCGTCATTGAAATATGCGCGGTCGATGACATTCTTCAGATCATTGGCCTCAGCAATGCCGGCAATGGCTTTGTCGATACCTTCCCCGATGTCCTTCTTACCGCGTAGCTTCCTTAGATCTTCGAACGAGCAACCTTTAGGAACCTCAATCAGCGCATCTGCCTGGCTGGCACGATCCGATACGTATTTTACGAAGAGAAGGGTGAGGATGTAATCCTTGTAGAGCGATGCATCCATACCGCCACGCAGTTGATCGCAGCTGTCCCAAAGAGATCGATAGATGTCGCTTTTCTTGATTGCCATGCTGTCCTCATGCCGAGGGATGCCGACGCAGCTAGCCCTCTATTTTTCGTGGGCATATGGATCAAAAAGCGAGCGACGGTGCTAGAGGTGAGGCCTGCGTGTGACGCTGAACAGTGTCGATCCCAATGAGCTTAAGAGCGCTGACATGGTTGCGCCCGGTGTAGCGCGGCGCAAACGCACTCAAGTGCCAGTTTCCACTGAGTTGACTTATCTCGACTTCGACGGCAACAGCGAGATTATTAAAAGTCTGACGGGCAAGGTGAAGGAAGAGTATGATGAGCTCTTCAGGAACGCGACCGGTTCGACGTCGCTGAAAGTCGGTCTGGATCTAGAACCGGACGAGCTGCCAGGCATATGCGGAACTTTGCTGAGCCTCTACGAATCCGAGGGCTATAAAGTCTCATTTCCGAATATTCAGAATATATCCCCTGTCAATGATCCGTCCAAGGTAACCGAACTTGACGAACTGTTGCTATCCTCATTGAAGGCGCAAGATGGCAAAGCAACACTTACGATCCCCGATATCGTTGACTATCGCGATAACACATGCTGCCTTTTCCAAGGCGATGGACGAGCCAGTAACGTGTATCCCGACATATCGCTTGAGGAATTCTACGATTTTCTCGGACCCGACTACGATCTTGCTGGAATGACCGCTGAGAATTTCAAGGCGTTTCGCATGATGCTGACAGACGTCGATGGCGCGCCCGGTAGGAGCTACAGCGTCTATCGAAGCCTAATTTACGACGGAGAAATCGCAGGAGAAGGCCTTGTTTATCACTTATGCGAAGGCAAGTGGTATCGCGTCGAACAAAGCTATATCGAGCGGTTGAAAAATTACCTGGATGCAAAGTGCGTCGATGCCGATCTACCGCCTTATGACCACGATGCTATCAAAGATGGCAAAACCGTATACAGCGAGGAGGGCTACAATTCAGCCATTCCAGGTTGGAACAACGGATTCATATGTCTGGATCAGACAGACATAAGCCCGGCGGGCAGCACTCAAATAGAACCATGCGATATCTACACCGCTATCGTCGACCCCAGTGTAATGTGCGGTCACCGTGCGATCTTTTATCACCTCAAGATTTCGACACGCTCCTCCCACCTCAGCCATCTGTTCAATCAAGGTGTCAATTCTGCCGACCTCATTCAATTGGAGCCGGCATCGCGCCAGAAAATGAAGGATTTGGTGACCGAGAAACTGAACGGAAACGATCCAGCGGTTCTTTTGACGCCTCTCGATACCTTCGACTTCAAAGTCGTCTTCGGAATCGTTACACACAAGAATAAGGACGACAAATCGGACAATCTGCCGTTGTTCTCAAAAATCAGCCTCATGCGCAATATGCAGCAGCTGGATGTTCGAAAGATCCCGACAGCGCTTATGTTTATCGACGATCAAAGTCCGAAGA
>NZ_JBFUBG010000208.1:0-2828 GCF_056405875.1 Rhizobium sp. P1_E6
TGCCGATGGTGACGCTGATTACGCGCAAGGCCTATGGCGGCGCCTATGACGTCATGGCGTCGAAACATATCGGTGCCGACGTCAACTACGCCTGGCCGACAGCGGAGATTGCCGTCATGGGCGCCAAGGGCGCGACCGAGATCCTTTACCGCTCTGAACTTGGCGACCCGGAAAAGATTGCGGCTCGGACAAGGGAATACGAGGAACGCTTCGCCAATCCGTTTGTCGCTGCGGAACGCGGCTTTATCGATGAAGTCATCATGCCACATTCCTCACGCCGTCGCATTGCCCGCGCCTTCGCCTCGCTGCGCAACAAACAGGCCGATGTGCGATGGCGCAAGCACGACACGATACCACTCTAAACAATTCAGGCGCCCCGACACCTGATGCCCGGCACCATTGGATCTGGCATCTGACGCGAGAGAACCACGCCAAAACCGCTCCGCGCTGACGTTATCGAAATAGGGATAAACCCATGAACATTCATGAATATCAGGCCAAGGCTCTGCTGAAGGGCTATGGCGCGCCGGTCGCGCAGGGTGTGGCTATCCTCAAGGTTGAAGAAGCCGAGGCTGCCGCCAAGTCGCTTCCCGGCCCGCTTTATGTCGTCAAGAGCCAGATCCATGCTGGCGGCCGTGGCAAGGGCAAATTCAAGGAACTCGGCCCGGATGCCAAGGGTGGCGTTCGTCTCGCCAAGTCGATCGACGAAGTCGTTGCCCATGCGAAGGAAATGCTCGGCAACACGCTGGTGACCGCGCAGACCGGCGAAGCCGGCAAGCAGGTCAACCGCCTCTACATCGAAGACGGCGCCGACATTGCCCGCGAGCTCTATTGCTCGCTGCTGGTCGATCGTTCGGTCGGTCGTGTGGCTTTCGTGGTTTCCACCGAAGGCGGCATGGATATCGAAGCTGTCGCCCACGACACGCCCGAGAAGATCCACACGATCGCGATTGATCCGGAAGCCGGTGTTACGGCTGCCGACGTTGCAAAGATCGTCAAGGCGCTTGAGCTCGATGGTGCGGCCGCCGAAGACGCCAAGTCGCTTTTCCCGGCGCTCTACAAGGCATTCGGCGAAAAGGACATGGCTCTCCTCGAGGTCAATCCGCTGATCGTCATGAAGGACGGCCATCTGCGCGTTCTCGACGCCAAAATGTCTTTCGACGGTAACGCCCTGTTCCGTCACGACGACGTCAAGGCGCTGCGCGACGAGACGGAAGAAGACGCCAAGGAAATCGAGGCCTCCAAGTGGGATCTCGCCTATGTGGCGCTCGACGGCAACATCGGCTGCATGGTCAACGGTGCTGGCCTTGCCATGGCGACGATGGACATCATCAAGCTCTACGGCAAGGAGCCGGCAAACTTCTGCGACGTCGGCGGCGGCGCCGGCAAGGAGAAGGTCGCTGCAGCCTTCAAGATCATCACCGCAGACCCCAAGGTCGAAGGCATTCTCGTCAACATCTTCGGCGGCATCATGAAGTGCGATGTCATTGCCGAGGGCGTTATTGCCGCAGTCAAGGAAGTCGGTCTCAAGGTTCCGCTCGTCGTTCGCCTTGAAGGCACGAACGTCGATCTCGGCAAGAAGATCCTGAACGARTCGGGTCTGGCCATTACGGCGGCTGACGACCTGGACGATGCGGCCAAGAAGATCGTCGCGGCGATCAACGGCTAATTTTGAAGGATCTGAAAGAATGTCTATTCTCGTCAATAAAGACACCAAGATCCTCGTTCAGGGTCTGACCGGCAAGACCGGCACGTTCCACACCGAACAGGCGCTTGCTTACTACGGCACGCAGATGGTCGGCGGTATCCACCCGAAGAAGGGTGGAGAAACCTGGACCGGCTCGAAGGGCGAAAGCCTGCCGATCTTCGCAACCGTTGCCGAAGGCAAGGAAAAGACCGGCGCCGACGCGTCCGTCATCTATGTTCCGCCGGCAGGTGCAGCTGATGCGATCATCGAAGCGATCGACGCCGAGATCCCGTTCATCACCTGCATTACTGAAGGTATCCCRGTCCTGGACATGGTGCGCGTCAAGGCTCGCCTCGAGCGCTCCAAGTCGCGCCTGCTCGGACCGAACTGCCCGGGCATCATGACGCCGGAAGAATGCAAGATCGGCATCATGCCGGGCTCGATCTTCCGCAAGGGTTCGGTCGGGATCGTTTCCCGTTCGGGCACGCTGACCTACGAAGCCGTTTTCCAGACCTCCAATGAAGGTCTCGGCCAGACGACTGCTGTCGGTATCGGCGGCGACCCGGTCAAGGGCACCGAGTTCATCGACGTGCTYGAAATGTTCCTGGCCGACGAAGCCACGACCTCGATCATCATGATCGGCGAAATCGGCGGTGCGGCTGAAGAAGACGCAGCCCAGTTCCTCAAGGACGAAGCCAAGAAGGGCCGCAAGAAGCCGATGGCCGGCTTCATCGCGGGCCGTACGGCGCCGAAGGGCCGCACCATGGGTCATGCCGGTGCTGTGGTTTCCGGCGGCAAGGGCGATGCGGAATCGAAGATCGCGGCAATGGAATCGGCAGGCATCAAGGTGTCTCCGTCTCCGGCCCGCCTCGGCAAGACGCTGGTTGAAGTCCTCAAGGGCTAGACCTTCGGCAAGGCCGAAACACTAATGATGGAATTCGTAGCGCAACTACAGGCGTTACTTGCGGGATCTAGGGCATGTTCAAGAAAATTCTGATCGCAAACCGGGGCGAAATCGCTTGTCGGGTCATCAAGACGGCAAAGAAGCTCGGCATCGCGACGGTGGCCGTCTACTCCGATGCCGACGCCGAAGCGTTGCATGTGAAGATGGCCGATGAAGCAATCCACATCGGCCGTGCAC
>NZ_JBFUBG010000209.1:0-2793 GCF_056405875.1 Rhizobium sp. P1_E6
GGGCTGATCAGGAGTGGATGACCCGGCCGCATCCGGGGCCTGTGCTCCAGCGGTGAGGGTGCCGGCAAGAAGCAGGATGAAGGCGAACATGGCGCGAGGCATGGTATCTCCTGATGGCGTCATTGCTCGGGACTTGTAGCCATGAGGGCGCAAGAAGGCGAGGGCGAGGATCAGATTGACGTTTGCGGCAGCTCTGACTGCTTGGATATCAAGCCTTCCCTGCCGCGAGCTGAGCGTCCAGCCGGTCGGCGAGAGCCTGGTAATGCGGGTGGTTTCGCAGGGGGTCCAGGTCGCTGTCTTTTTTCATCCAGGCTGTGACCGACGCGAGATAGGTCGGCGATCCCGACGCCTGCCGTTCAAGGCAGGCGATGGCCTCCGAGGGCATGCCGAGCTTCGCGTAGCAGCAAGCGAGATTATAGAGCACTCTGAGATCGTCACCGGCGATTGCGGCGGCGCGGGATGCCCAGGACGCCCCACGCTCCATCTCGCCCAGATCCGCCAGCAGACAGCCGCCGTAGCACAGAAGGATCGGCTCGTCGGGATGTGCGGCGATCTCTCCTTCCATCAGCCGGAGGCATTCCTGCGCGGACTGTATCGCCTCCTGATGGTGTCCAAGGGAGACATGGACCGCTCGCAACTGGTCCCAGGCGCGGTAGTCATCCGGCTTCAGGGCGATGGTGCGCTCGTACAGGCCGCGCGCCCTTTCGAACTGGCCCTGCGCGTGGCAATTGCGCGCATAGAAGAAGTTTGCCTCGTAGGAGGTCGGGTCTCGTTCCAGAGCGCGCTCGAATTCGGTTTCCGCCTCGGCGCGCAGGCCCTTGGTAAACATTGCGATGCCCCGCGATGCATGGGCGTCGGCGAGATCGGGATCGAGCCGCAGGGCCCGGTCGGCATTGTCTATGACGTTGTCGTATGTCGCAGTCGGATCGTTGGCGAGCAGGAGATAGGAATCGCAGTCGGCCAATCCGGCATAGGCCCGCGCATAGAGCGGATCGATGTCGATGGCCTTCGCGAACAGAGACCGGGCTGCCTGTATGTTCTTCGATTCGTGTCCGCGGTTGAAGAATGATCGTCCCATCAGATAAATTTGATAGGCCTGCGGATCGTCGGTTCCCCGCCTGGTGATGATCTCGAGCTCCCTTGCGAGAATCCGCACCTTGAGCGCGTCAACAATGTGTTTGGAGATCTCGTCCTGCAGCGCGAAGATATCCTCAAGGTCGCGGTCGTACCGCTCCGCCCATACGTGCCGACCATCCGTTCCATTGATGAGCTGGGCGGCAATGCGCACTCTGGTTTCGGCCTTGCGCACGCTGCCTTCCAGCACGTAGCGCACGCCGAGTTCGCGGCCCACCTGCTTCACGTCCACGGAGCGGCCTTTGTAGATGAAGCTCGAATTGCGGGCGACGACGCTGAGCGCGGACACTTTGGCAAGATCGGTGATGATGTCTTCGGTGATGCCGTCACTGAAATATTCCTGCTCCGGATCCCCGCTCATATTGGTGAACGGCAGCACCGCGATCGACGCCACTTCGCGCTCAGTGGCGGTCGCCGCTGCTTCGGGCTGCGTCGGCGATGAATCCTGCCGGTGCCTGAAGCGCGCCATATGGACTTGCACCGGCCGCTCGAGGTTCTTCACGGAATGCTGGCCGAAATCCTCGAAGTCGATCCCCAAAGCGCTGTCGATGTGCTCGCGCACGATGCCGGCGATCGCGACTGCGCCGGGATCGGCAAGAGATTGCAGGCGCGTCGCGACATTGACCCCATCACCATGGATGTCCTCGCCATCGACGATGATGTAGCCGAGATTGATCCCGATGCGATAGACGAGACGGCGGTCCTGGGCCTCCCGGGGTTCGGCCCCGGCCATCCTGCGCTGAACCTCGGTTGCGCATCTTACGGCATCGACGGCGCTGGTGAACTCCACCAGCATCCCATCGCCCATCAGCTTGACGATCCGGCCTTTGTGCGTGGCAATACAGGGGTCGACCAGATCACGCTGCAGCACCTTGAGGCGGCTTAGCGTGCTGATATCATCGATCTCCATCAAACGTGAGTAGCCGACGATGTCAGCCGAGAGGATAGCCGACAACCTGCGTTGCATTGGAAGCCCCCAAATCCTGTTGACCGCTCGCTGTGACCGCAATGCTTGATCGTAGCGCTTAGAATCCGGCGCAATCATGTCGGGAAAACAGACGCGGCAGGTGAGCCGTCGGGCGCCCGCTTTGGGCGTAATCGGGGCTTCCTGTCGGGCGAGCCCGCCCGCGAAGTTGCCAGCCCTGATCGGTCTGCTGCCGTGGCTGAGGACAGGGAGATGACAGGCAGGGCAGAGGGGGGTGCCACACGGCGCATGCTTCATCACCTTCACCCAATGAGTATCCCTCGAGCTGCCGCAAGGACAAGGAAATGACGGTTGCGGCGGAACTGCGCCACCCGCCGAGGCTCACGTCACGGAAGCCCCCTTGAATCCCCTGACTTTTCCCGAAAATCTTCTCAATCCCGTCAAATATCACCCGATTGGGGGTGGCGGTTATCAGGCTAACGGCTAGGGTGAGGTCGGCCCTGTGGAGCTGGGCCAAATTGACGCAACTTCGAGGCCGTCTCTCCCGACGAGCCTCTTTTTTTGCGCGCCACCCCGGCCGCCGTCTGAATGCCGATGCCGGCGGCGCACCTGTCATGGGCGGCCGAGACCGGCTGGACGCCGCCGCAGCCGGATGCATAGCGAAGCGCAGGAGGTTACCGGGCGTGAACCCCCAGCAGTTCGAACTCGTCGAGCAGCCCGACAACCTTCTCGCC
>NZ_JBFUBG010000210.1:0-2774 GCF_056405875.1 Rhizobium sp. P1_E6
TWCGCGATCCGCGCTTGTCTCGTGGGCTCGGAGATGTGTATWAGAGTCAGGACGGCAGCGCATCGCCCCTCTGGATCGTCATGACGCGCGGTTCGTCGCCCGTCACCGCGACGAGAACCGCGATCAATTCCGCATGTGCAAAGCCTATCGTCACCGGTTACCGAGAATCTGTTCCTGATGGATCTATTCTCTGACATAGGCTGGCACTGATGCCAATGGAGCTCCACCTTCTCCCTCAGCGGAGAGAAGTGCCGGCAGGCGGAAGGGAAGTGGGGGCGGTGCTTTCCACCGAATTCTGCGAAACGATCCGGCAAGGATTGCTCTCGCCGCAACTTTTCCGTGGCTCATGGAGCCGCCCGCCCTTCTACGGCCCGGCTCCAAAAAAGGCGAGCCGGGTCAAGATCGTATAGTCCGCTTCCGATACCATCAACGCCACGAAAACCAGCACCAGCACCGGCGGTAGCAGGATGGCGTAGACCAGCGCCAGCCGCTCCCAGGCCATGTGCATGAAGACGGCGACGATCAGCCCGGCCTTCAGCATCATGAACAGCAGGATGAGAGTCCACCTCAAGTAGCCCTGGATACCGAGATAATCGACCATGTAGGACGCCGCGCTGAGCACGAAGAGCAGGCCCCAGACGAGGAGATAGAGTCTGATCGGATGCTGCTGTCCGGTATGTGCCTGAGCATGCGCCGTTTGGGTTTGTGCATGCGCCGTTGTCTCGCTCATGACGACCTCACCACAGATAGAAAAATGCGAAGATGAAGACCCAGACCAGGTCGACGAAGTGCCAGTAGAGCCCCATGATCTCGACGGCCTCGTAGCGGCCTTTCCGGCTGGTAAAAAAGCCGCGCCGTTCCACATCGAAATCGCCCCGCCAGACCTTGCGGGCGATGATGAGGAGGAAGATGACGCCGATTGTGACATGGGTGCCGTGAAAGCCTGTGATCATGAAGAAGGTCGATCCGAACTGCGCTGCCCCCCACGGGTTTTCCCAGGGGCGCACGCCTTCAGTGATCAGCTTCGTCCATTCGAAGGCCTGCATGCCGACGAAACATGCGCCCAGAAGCGCCGTCAGCAGCATCAGCACAGCTGTCTTGTGGCGGTCGCGGCGATAGCCGAAATTGACCGCCATCGCCATGGTGCCGCTGCTCGAGATCAGCACGAAGGTCATGATCGCGATCAGGATCAGCGGAACGTCCTGGCCGCCGATATGCAGCGCGAAGACCTCGCTCGGATTGGGCCAGGGGACCGGCGTCGACATGCGCGCGGTCATATAGGCGATCAGGAAACAGCCGAAGACGAAGGTGTCGCTCAAGAGAAAGATCCACATCATCGCCTTGCCCCAGGAGGCGGTCTTGAAGGCGCGCTGATCCGAGCTGAAATCGGCCGCGACACCCCGAAGGCCCACCGGCCTGAGGCCGGGTTCGCCGTGTGTCTGGACAGGATGTGCCATCTGCAAATCTCCTAGTTCAGTAATGTGCGGCAGAGATCGACGAAATCATTCGCCCAGCCGGCAAAAAGCGCGAAGAGCAGGAGCCAGACGGCGAGCATGAAATGTGAATAGATGGCGGAAAGATCGACACTGAGGCRCAGCCTTTCCGGCGCAATGTCGGCTGAAAACGCCCTGAACGTCGTGTGGGCGAGCACGGCAAGTCCGCCGAGGATATGCAACCCGTGCAAGCCGGTCAGCATGTAGAAGAAGCTGTTGGCGGGATTGTCGKCCAGCACGTAGCCGGCTGCCGTCAGCTCGCGCCATGCCTGGATCTGCCCGACGAGAAAGGCGACCGCAAGCGCAAGTGCGCCAACAAGTGCCGGCCGCAGCGCGTCCATGCGACCGTGCTGTGCTTCTCGTTTGGCCCATTGCAGTGCAGCGCTGCTCAGGGCGAGTGCGGCGGTATTTACCCAGAGGAGGCGCGGAACCGGCATCCCCCACCAGTCCGCCGACGCCGCACGCATAAAATAGGCACTGACGGCAAGRCTGAAGAGCGCGCCGACGACCCCGAGAAACACGAAGAGGCCGATTTTGACCGCTGGCACAGGTTGCCGATCGGCGCCGTCATGGGCCGGCAGCTGCACCGACCCGGTTTCGAGCCAGGGCTTGGAGGTCAGGCGCTGCCCGGAAAGCCACCAGATGATGATGGCGGCGATGGCGGCAAGAAAGATCAGCATGACGTTCATGCCGGCACCTCGCGGGTGACGCCATCGCTTGCCGGCACATTCTGCGGGATGAAATCTTCCGCCGCGCCAGGCACGCTGTAATCATAAGCCCAGCGGTAGACGACAGGCAGATCCTTGCCCCAGTTGCCGTGCGCAGGCGGCGTCTGCGGCGTCTGCCATTCCAGCGTCGTTGCCCGCCATGGATTGCCGCCTGCCTCCCTGCCGCGCAAAAGGCTCCAGACCAGATTGAACAGGAAGACCATCTGCCCGGCCCCGACGATCAGCGCCATGCCGGTGATGAAGATATTCAGCGTATGGGCCGAAGGCGGAACGAAGGCCGTCTCTCCCATCTCGAAGTAGCGGCGCGGCACGCCGAGCAGGCCGAGATAATGCATCGGAAAGAAGATCGCATAGGTGCCGAGGAAGGTGATCCAGAAGTGGATCTGGCCGAGCGTTTCGTCCAGCATGCGGCCCGTCACCTTCGGATACCAGTGATAGATCGCCCCGAAGATGACGAGGATCGGCGCGACCCCCATGACCATGTGGAAATGGGCGACGACGAACATCGTATCCGACAGCGGCACGTCGACGACGACATTGCCGAGGAAAAGGC
>NZ_JBFUBG010000211.1:0-2773 GCF_056405875.1 Rhizobium sp. P1_E6
GTCATCACACTGACCCGGGTCCTATCGCAGGAAGTCGGTACGTTCGGCATTCGCGTCAACGCGATTTGCCCGGGTGTGATCGTCACCGAGATGGGGCGAAAAGTATTGGGCACCGAAGAACAGCAGCGTCACTGGATGAGCCTCGCTGCCCTTCGCCGTCTCGGCGACCCTCAAGACCTCGTCGGACCAGCGCTGTTCCTCTCCTCTGAACAGTCTGCCTACATCACCGGCCAGGCCTTGAACGTCTGCGGTGGGACCAGCTTCGATTGAAGCCTCATCGACCTCGAAACTCGTTCTAAGGATTATAAATCGTGAGTGCCGAACACAAGATCACTGCAAGCTGGAAGCAAGCCCCTCATCCGTCGAAACCGAATACATATTCCCGAAACCTGATGGTCGATTTCGGACACAATATTTCTGTCGGCGCATCGGCCTCTCCTGACTATCTCGGAGACGCCTCTCTGCCGGATCCCGAGCAGTTGTTCCTCTCGTCTCTTTCCAGCTGCCACATGCTTTCATTCCTTGCGATCGCGGAGATGCGGGGATGCAAGGTTCTTTCCTACAAAGACGAGGCGTCAGCCTATCTCGAGAAGGACCAGGGAGCATTGGCACGGGTCAAGCGCGTCGTGCTCAGACCACGCGTCGAATTCGATCCTTCCGGCAAAATTCCCGATCACGACGCCCTGGAGAAGATGCACGACAAGGCTCATGACATCTGCTTCATCGCGCGCTCGGTCACCACAGAGGTTTCCGTCGAATCCGACCAATCGGAATAGACGGGCCTTCGAAACCAGTTACCTACGCAATCTCTCCAGGGAGGACATCATGATTGCCGCAATCCAACTAAGCCGAAGCGAATTGCTCGACGCGTACGAGAGAATGTTTGCGATCAGGACATTCGAAGAAACCATGCGTCGCGAATTTGCGGCAGGCAGCATTCCCGGCACCGTTCATCTTTATTGCGGTGAGGAGGCGTCGGCGGCAGGCATCTGCATGCTCCTGCAGGATGGCGACAAGATCTCTTCGACGCACCGAGGCCACGGCCATTCTGTCGCCAAGGGCTGTGACATTGAAGGGATGGTGAAGGAAATCATGGGCCGCCGCGACGGACTTTGCGGCGGCAAAGGCGGATCGCTGCATATTGCGGATCTTTCCAAGGGAATGCTCGGGGCAAACGGGATCGTCGGCGCCGGAGGCCCGATCGCGTGCGGTGCCGCACTCACGGCGAAGCTTCGCGGCACGAACGATGTTTCCGTCGTTTTCTACGGTGACGGCGCCTCCAACCAAGGCGCGATTCTCGAGTCCTACAATCTCGCCAAACTCTGGAATCTTCCGGTCCTCTTCGTCATCGAAGACAACGGCTATGCGGAGGCGACGCCTTCCCACTGGTCGGTGTGCGGCACACAGGTGCGTCGCGCCAATGCCTTCGATATTCCGGCAACAGAGATCGACGGCAATGATTTCTTCCAGGTCTACGATACCGCGGCCGACATGATCGAGCGCGCCCGCCAGGGCGGTGGTCCGTCGCTCCTGCATATAAAGTTCACGCGCTACTATGGGCATTTCGAAGGCGATGCGCAGACCTACCGTGGCAAGGACGAGATCGCGGAAGCGCGCAAGCGCGATCCTCTTGACGTTTTTCGTAACCGTGTTCTCGACGCCGCCCTTCTCGAGCGCGGTGACCTAGATGCCGTAGAAACCAAGGTAAAAGACCTGCTTGAACAGGCGGTGATCGCGGCCAAAAACGCTCCGCTTCCGGAGGAAGCCGATCTTCTTACCCACGTCTACGTCGAATACTGAGCCCAAAAAGCGGAGGAGCAAATACATGCCCAGGAAGAGCTATAGACAAGCAATCAATGAGGCGATGCGTCAGGAAATGGAGCGCGATCCGTCCGTGATCCTCATGGGCGAGGACGTCTCGGGTGGCACTGCGGCGGATGGTGAGCAGGACGCATGGGGCGGGCCATTCGGTGTCACCAAGGGGCTCTACACTCAGTTTGGCCCCACCCGGGTCCTCGACACCCATCTGGCGGAAATGTCCTTCATCGGCGCCGCCGTCGGCGCCGCGGCGACAGGCATGCGACCGATCGCCGAGCTGATGTATATCGACTTTATCGGCGTGTGCCTTGATCAGCTGATGAACCAGGCCGCGAAATTTCGCTACATGTTCGGCGGCAAGGCCACGACACCGCTTGTCATCCGGACCAGTTATGGTGTGAGCGGCAATGGAGCGGCCCAGCATTCGCAGGCGCTTTATCCCATCATGACCCATATTCCAGGTCTCAAGGTGGTCCTCCCGTCCAGCCCATACGAGGCAAAGGGTCTTCTTATTCAGGCTATCCGCGACAACGATCCGGTCATCTTCTTCGAGAACCGCGCTCTCTACGACACGCAAGGTGAAGTACCAGACGAGCCCTACGCGATACCGTTCGGACAGGCGAATGTCCTGCGGGAGGGCGATGACGTTACGATCGTGGCATTCGGCCGGATGGTGTCGTTCGCGCTGACTGCCGCGGAGGCAGCACAGAAGCTCGGGATCTCCTGCACGGTCGTCGATCCTCGAACGACATCGCCTCTGGACGTTGAAACGATTCTTGAAACGGTCGGTGAAACGGGCCGCCTCGTGGTTGTCGATGAAGCAACGCCGCGCTGCTCGATGGCGACCGACATCGTCTCCCTCGTCTCGACCAATATTTTTGGACAACTGAAATCTGCGCCGCAGGTCGTGACGGCTCCGCATTCCCCGGTGCCGTTCTCCCCGGTGCTTGAGTCT
>NZ_JBFUBG010000212.1:0-2759 GCF_056405875.1 Rhizobium sp. P1_E6
CCGAATCTCCTCACCGATCTTCACTATCTAGAACAATCGAACCTCTTGACGAAAGGCCTTTTAGTGATATGGTTATTGCACCATCGATTGTGCAAGAAAGCAATAACGATTGTGCAAAGGATGGGCGCTTTGAGGAAAGYGGCAGGGGAGGAGGTTCTATCATGGAGCCGAAAACGCTTAGCACACAAGCATGGGGCTCGTGTGGCGCATCTCCTTTGACCGTGTTTGGAGGAGGAAAATCCATGAAGAGAATGCTCGCAGTCACGCTCGGCCTCTCGCTGACACTTCTCGCATCCGTCGCCTTCGCTGGACCAAAGATCGGTGTTGTGGTGAAGATCGGCGGTATCCCGTGGTTCAATGCCATGGAGGCCGGCATTAAGGAGCAGAGCAGCAAGCTCGGTGTCGAAGGCTTCATGGTCGGTCCGACCAGTGCCGATCCGGCTCTTCAGGTTCGTGCTATCGAAGACCTGATCGCCCAGAAGGTCGACTTCATCGGTGTCGTACCCAACGACGCCAAGGTTCTGGAGCCGGTTCTCAAGAAGGCCCAGGAAGCCGGAATCAAGGTCATCACCCATGAATCGCCGAAGCAGGTCGGCGCTGACTGGGACTTCGAACTTGCTTCCGCCAAGGGCTTTGGCGAAGCGCATGGCAAGCTCCTTGCAGAAAAGATGGGTGGCAAGGGCTCTTATGCGGTCTTCGTTGGATCGCTGACCGTTCCGCTGCACAATGCCTGGGCTGATGCCGCTATCGCATACATAAAAGCGAATTATCCTGATATGAAGCTCGTCGGCGACCGCTACGGCGTTGCCGAGGACGTCGACAAGAGCCGCTCGACGGCTCTCGACCTGATGGCCGCGAACGCCGACCTCAAGGGCTTCCTGGCATTCGGTTCGCAGGGTCCAATCGGTGCTGGTCGCGCCGTAGAAGAGCGTCGCAAGGACGGCAAGGTGTTCGTGATCGGTCCGTTCTCGCCAGGGCAGGGCGCCAAGCTCATCAAGTCGGGTGCTCTGACCGGCGGGTTCATGTGGAATCCCAAACAAGCCGGCGAGGTCTTCGTGACCCTTGCGGACCGTATCTCCAAGGGCGAAGTTCCCAAGGCCGGTGATGACATCGAAGGTCTCGGAAAGATCAACCCCGAAGGCAACACGATCATCGTCGACCAGCTTTTGACCATCAACAAGGAAAGCATCGACAAGCTGGTCGCCATGGGCCTCTGACCCTCCCCAAGCCCAGGCCGGGGTCGCGTGGGACATGCTCCTCGCGACCCCCCAATCGAGATTTTAGGCACCTGCGCACCCCGCCGAGCGGGCGGCTGATCAGGGGGATATGCTATGAGCGCTGTACCGCTCCTTTCACTCAAGAATATCAAAGTTACGTTTGGCGGTGTGCGGGCTCTGAAAGGGGTCTCGTTCGAGGTCAATCCCGGCGAGGTGCATTGCCTTGCAGGTGAGAACGGCTGCGGCAAGAGCACGCTGATCAAGGTCATCACTGGCGTTTATAAGCCGCAGGATGGTGCCGAATTCCTTTTCGACGGCCAGCCAATCACGGCAATGACACCGACGCTGGCGCAATCGCTGGGTATTCAGGTCATCTGGCAGGACCTCGCGCTTTTCCCGGAGATGACCGTCGCCGAAAACATCGGGTTTCAGTACGCGGTCAACGGAAAGTACGGCCTGGTCGATAAGCGGAAGATTGTGGATGCGGCCGAAAAGGCACTGGCGCGGCTCGGTGTCAGCATCGACCTTCATAAGCCGCTCAAGGAATTGCCGATCGCGCAACGCCAGATCGTCGCCATCGCCCGCGCCTTGGTCGGCGAAGCTCGACTGGTCTTCATGGATGAGCCGACCGCATCGCTGACACAGTCCGAAACCGACTACCTGATCGACATCGTTCGACACCTCTCGGCATCCGGTGTCGCGGTCGTTTTTGTTTCGCATCGTCTTGCGGAAGTACTCGAGATTTCCGATCGAATGACCGTTCTTCGCGACGGCTCGCTCGTCGGCGTTTTCCCGGGAGAGGGGATGACCCAGTCCCGCGTGACGGAGCTTATGACGGGCCGGAATTTCGACAGTTCCGTGATTGCCGCCGACCATGACGACGCAAGCGTCATCCTCTCCGTCCGCGGGCTCACTCGCGCAAGGGAGTTCGAGGACATCACGTTTGACCTGCGTCGCGGTGAGACCCTTGGAATAACCGGCCTGTTGGGTGCTGGCCGTACTGAACTTGCGCTGACGATCTTCGGTATGCACCGCCCTCAAGCGGGTGAAATCACCATCGAGGGCAAGCGCGCTCACTTTGGCTCCAACCGAGACGCCATCCGCGCGGGCATTGCCTATCTCTCCGAAGATCGGCTGTCACTCGGCCTCAACCAGCCGCAGTCAATCGCTGACAACCTGGTCATGTCATCGCTCGATAAGCTTCTGTCGGGCGGCATGATCTCGCCGCCCAAGAAGGCGAGCGTGGTCGACCATTGGATTAAGGCGCTGGGCATTAAGATTGGCACGCCGGATGACCCGATTCGAACACTCTCCGGCGGCAACCAACAACGCGTGGCAATCGCCAAGTGGCTGGCCATCGGTCCCAAGATTTTGATCCTCGATGCGCCAACCGTTGGCGTCGATGTCGGTGCCCGCGCTGGCATCTTCGAGATCGTGCGCAAGTTGGCGGCCCAGGGCCTGGCGATCATCCTGATCTCCGACGAACCCCCCGAGGTGTATTTCAACGCCGACCGCATCATTCACATGGTGGAAGGCAAAATC
>NZ_JBFUBG010000213.1:0-2754 GCF_056405875.1 Rhizobium sp. P1_E6
CTATTGGTCCATCGCGACGACCATGCGTTCGGACAACAAGGCCCTCTCGGCCGTTTCCGACGCCCTCGGCCTCGGCGCTGCCAAGGTCGATACGGCCTACACCGCCATGGACAACGCCATCGACGTCGTCAGCGAAATCAAGTCCAAGATCGTCGCCGCTACAGAAAAGGGCGTCGACAAGACCAAGATCCAGGAAGAAATCGACCAGCTGCAGGAACAGCTGGTGAGCATTGCTCAGTCGGCCTCCTTCTCCGGTGAAAACTGGGTTGCCGGCGCTTCGGGCACAAAGAGCGTCGTCTCCTCCTTCGTCCGTGACGGTTCCAATGCCGTTTCGGTCAAGATGACGGACTATGTTCTCAATGCAGGTACGCTCGGTAACGTGCTGTTCGGCATGAACAGCAACGGAACGATCCAGACGACCAGCGGCATTATCGGCACCGCATTCAACGGCACCTATGGTAACGTCACCATCGTCATGCCGTCGATTTACGCACTCGACATCACCACCTTCACTCAGGGCCAGCTCGATGGAGCGCTTTCCGGCGTCGAACTCGTGCTTCAGGCCATGACGAATGCGGGCTCGCAGCTCGGCTCGATTTCGACCCGAATTCAGTTGCAGGAAACCTTCGTCAGCGCTCTGGGTGACTCGATCGACTCCGGTGTCGGTCGCCTCGTCGACGCCGACATGGAAGAAGAGTCGTCCAAGCTCTCCGCCCTGCAGACGCAACAGCAGCTTGCGATCCAGTCACTCTCGATCGCCAATTCCTCGGCACAGAACATTCTCTCGCTCTTCCGCAGCTAACAGCGCGCAGGAGAAAGGCAACAAAAAACCCCGCCAGTGGCGGGGTTTATTCGTTTCGGGAGCAGACGATCTCAGAACTGGTCGTCTTCGTCCTCATCCTTGGGGGCCGAGCGCAGCGAGCTCAGCTTGCGGAAGACGGCATCGGCGTCGATTTCCTTTTCTTCCTCACGCTCGTAGCTCGGCGTCAGACGCTCGGTTTCCTGAGCGGATTGCAGCGTTGCTCCGAGTTCGGCAGCTGTCGGCAGCGGACGGCCCTTGGACGCCTTTTCCACCTCCATGTCGAGATCGATCTGGCTGCAGAGGCCGAGCGTGACGGGATCCATCGGGGCCAGGTTTGCCGAATTCCAATGGGTGCGCTCGCGGATCTGCTCAATCGTCGACTTGGTGGTGCCGACGAGACGCGAGATCTGGGCATCCTTCAGTTCCGGATGGTTGCGAACCAGCCAGAGAATGGCGTTCGGGCGGTCCTGACGCTTGGAAACCGGCGTATAGCGCGGGCCACGGCGCTTGGATTCCGGCACGCGGACCTTCGGTTCGGAAAGCTTCAGCTTGTAGTTCGGGTTGCCTTCGGCGCGGGCAATCTCATCGCGGGAAAGCTGGCCGGTGGCGATCGGGTCGAGGCCCTTGATGCCCTGCGCGGCTTCGCCATCGGCAATCGCCTTGACTTCGAGCGGATGCAGTTTGCAGAACTGAGCGATCTGGTCGAAAGACAGGGCTGTATTGTCGACGAGCCAGATGGCAGTCGCCTTCGGCATGAGCAGCTGTTGAGCCATGGATATAGTCCTTCTATCGTCCGCGCCGGTCGCGGTCCGTGGATTGTCACCACAATGTCCGGGAAATATGGCGCTATATAACCGCACTGTCGCAGAATTGCAATTCTTCAGAAATGAAATGACCTTTGTCTAATTGCCGTCATCAGACTACCTGATATGAATTGCGCAATTCGAGTCCCGGCCGCTTCGAAACGATCGGCCGTCGCATAGCCTTGTGAGGAGGAGTTCCCATGTCGGAGAAGATCTATCCGGTTTCCAAACCGGTAAAGACCCGTGCGCTGATCGATCAGGCCAAGTACGAGCAATGGTACGAGGAAAGCATTGAAAACCCCGACAAGTTCTGGGGCAAACACGGCAAGCGGATCGACTGGTTCAAGCCTTATACCAAGGTCAAGAACACATCCTTCACCGGCAAGGTCTCGATCAAATGGTTCGAAGACGGCCAGACCAATGTTTCCTACAACTGTATCGACCGTCACCTGAAGACGAACGGCAATCAAACTGCCATCATTTTCGAGGGCGACAACCCCTATATCGACAAGAAGATCACCTATAACGAGCTTTACGAGCACGTCTGCCGCATGGCGAACGTGCTGAAGAAGCATGGCGTCAAGAAGGGTGATCGGGTCACCATCTATATGCCGATGATCCCGGAAGCGGCCTATGCGATGCTCGCCTGCGCCCGCATCGGCGCGGTCCATTCCGTCGTCTTCGGCGGCTTCTCGCCGGAAGCGCTTGCGGGGCGTATCGTCGACTGCGAGTCTACTTTCGTCATCACCTGCGACGAAGGCATTCGCGGCGGCAAGCCGGTSCCGCTGAARGACAATACGGATACCGCCATCCACATAGCAGCCCGCCAGCATGTGACGGTCAGCAAGGTCCTCGTCGTGCGCCGTACCGGCGGCAAAACGGGTTGGGCGCCGGGTCGCGACCTCTGGCACCATCAGGAAATCGCCACGGTGAAAGCCGAATGCCCGCCGGTGAAGATGAAGGCGGAAGATCCGCTCTTCATCCTCTATACCTCGGGCTCGACGGGTAAGCCGAAGGGTGTCCTGCACACGACGGGTGGTTATCTCGTCTATGCGGCAATGACCCATGAATATGTCTTCGACTACCATCCCGGCGATATCTACTGGTGCACGGCCGACGTCGGCTGGGTGACAGGTCACTCCTATATCG
>NZ_JBFUBG010000214.1:0-2743 GCF_056405875.1 Rhizobium sp. P1_E6
TACTCGTACCGAGTGCACATCCGAGACACGGGATCCTGTCGGTCGATCTTGCCACGGACGGCAGCGGCTACGACTTGATCAAGATCCCGGCCGGGGGCAGCAACCGGCCCTTCGCTCCTGATGTTCCGCGTGACGATTTCCTGATGACGATGCCAGATGGCCGTGAGGTCTATTCTCGCGCCGTCAGCTTGATGACGGAGACGTCGCTGCGGGCCTTGGCGCAAGCCGGGATTGCCGCGGGCGACGTCGATTGCTTTGTGCCGCATCAGGCCAATGCTCGGATGTTCGATACTGTTGCCGGCAATCTCGGCGTATCGCCTGAAAAAACCGTCCGCACGATCGAGATCTTTGGCAATTCGTCGGCGGCAACCATTCCGTTGTCGCTGTCGGTGGCCCGCAACAGCAACCGGTTGGTCGACGGCCAGACCCTGCTGCTGACGGCAGCCGGCGCGGGGATGATGGGTGGTGCCGTCGTGTTCGGTCTCTAGCACTGGTCGAGGCGCCGGCGAAATCCGCCGGCCGGTCCTGTGGGCCCTCAAGGTGGGTCGATGGGAAGCGTCGCGCCGAGACCTCTTGAACAATCCGAGCACGCCGCATTGCTCGCCTCTCAGACAAGCACCCGGTCTTTTCCGTCCCTGATCACTCGACGAGCGCTTTTCGGAGCTGGCGCCGATCGAGAACGACGATCGCAAGGCCGCTTGCTATGACGAGCAGAATGCCCGTCAGCGCCATCAGATTGGGCAAAGTGCCGAAAACGAAAATGCCGGCAATCAATGCCCAGAACGTGAAGAAATAGTAGAAGGGCGCGACATTGACCGTCGGGCCGAGCCGATAGGCCATGAAAAGAAGATAATGCCCGCCGAACAGGAAGAGCCCCGAGGCGGCCAGCAACAGGAGATGGTGCGCGCCGGGAACTGCTGTCTCTTCGAAGATAAGGTGCATCGCGATTGCGCCGGCAAGGACAAGTATGCAAGCCCCGAAGGCCACCATGATCCCAGGAACATGGCCGGGGACGCGTCGGCCGACAAGGTCGCGCAGCGCACCGAAGACCGCGTTGCCGATTGCAAGAAGCGCAAAGGAAGACAGCGTACCTCTTCCCGGTTGGGCGACCAGCACGGCTCCGGCAAAGCCTATACCAATCAGCACCATCGACAGGACGCTCAGACGCTCACCAAACATCAAGGACGCACCGATGAGGACGACGAGCGGCGTGATCTGCGTGAGTGCGACGACATTGGCAATCGGCATGTTCGCCAATGCAAGGACGTAACAGAGGACACAGAGCAGTTCGATCAGGTTTCGCGCCGTCACCCACCGGTCGAAGACAACGGGCATCTGGCGCCACTTCCCAAGGAAACTCAGGAGCAACACGCCCCAGCTCGTCGCAAATATTCCGCGCAGGGACAACACTTCGTAAGGCGGGAGCCCTGCGGTTGCGAGCTTCATGAATGTGTCGCTGACGATATAGGAGCCTGTCGAGAGGACCATGAGAAGAGGACCACGATAGGGATAAGTCGCGCCGCGCATATTAGGCCGATCTTTGTGACTGATTGTCTCGATGAGGACCTGCGCCCCCGCTTTGAAGACGCGCGGGAACAATGGTGTTTGCAGATGATTTGAACCGGCCAGATGGCTTCAACCGGAAAGGAGGATCATGGCTGTCAACCGGTCACCGTCATCTAGGCAGAGAGCAAGGTCGCTCACGACCTTCTCGACGGCGGCAGGTCGGTGCAGCTGCCTTCGGCGACTTCGGCCGCCATGCCGATGGTTTCCCCGAGGGTCGGGTGAGGATGGATGGTCCTGCCGATATCGACGGCATCGGCGCCGAGTTCGATTGCGAGACACACTTCCCCGATCATGTCGCCGGCGTTTGGACCGATGATCGCGCCGCCGACAATGCGGCCCGTCTCGCTGGAGAATACCAGCTTCGTCATCCCGTATTCGGCTCCGTTGGCGATCGCACGGCCCGATGCAGCCCAAGGGAAGCGTGCCACCTTGACCTTCATGCCGTTTTCTTTGGCTGAATCTTCTGTCACGCCCACCCAGGCGATTTCGGGATCGAGATAGGCGACACTTGGAATGACGGCGGGTTCAAATGCTGTCTTGTGGCCCGCTGCGACTTCTGCGGCCACATGTCCCTCATGCACCGCCTTGTGGGCGAGCATCGGTTGACCGACGATGTCGCCGATTGCAAATATGTGGGGAACATTCGTCCGCATTTCCTGATCGACCGTGATGAAACCGCGTTCGCCACGAATTTCGGCTGCAGTGAGATTCAGACTGTCGCCGTTCGGGCGACGCCCCGCTGCCTGAAGGATCAGATCGTATTCGCCTTTTGCTTGATCTGCATCGAACGCCGCGCTCAGAGATTCTTCGGAGACGCTGACAGACTGAAGCCTCGTTGCCAGCATGATGCGATCGAAGCGATGGGCGTTTCGTTTTTGCCAAATAGAGACGAAATCGCGATCGACGCCTGCAAGCAGCCCGTCCAGTTGCTCAACCACGTCAATTTTTGCGCCGAGCGCACTATAGACCGTCGCCATTTCGAGCCCAATGATGCCGCCGCCGATCACCAGCATCCGCGCCGGGATTGCCGCAAGCGCCAGTGCCCCTGTCGAATTGACGATGCGCGGGTCGCTGGGAAGAAAGGGAAGCGACACCGGCGAGGAACCGGCGGCGATGATGCAGGATCTGAAATCGACGCGTTGTTCGCTTCCGTCGGCTGAAACCAGCAGGTGGTGGG
>NZ_JBFUBG010000215.1:0-2739 GCF_056405875.1 Rhizobium sp. P1_E6
CATATCGATTGGCAGCGCGACGCATCCGTTTCGTTTGCAAGGCACCGGACGGGCGAGGGACTTTCGGCCTATCGGGAACGAGGCGACATTCAMTTCAGCCCGACGCGCGCGGAAGCGATGGGCGACATGGTTCGAGACTATCTCGCAGACAGACTGGAGCGACCGGATGGAAGCCGGGTGGCTATGGCGCATCGGCGTGTGGACGTGCGTGCCTTCAATGATGCCGTTCGTGGCGAACTTCAGAACCAGGGCGTACTGCCAAAAGGAGAGGTTGGCGGCGAGGTCTTGTTGCAGACGAACGATGGAAAGCGGACGTTTGCGATCGGTGACCGTATCGTCTTTTTGCAGAACGACCGCGAGCTCGGAGTCAAAAATGGCATGCTTGGCACGGTCGAAAGGGTCGAGCGAAATTCTATGCGCGTGCAGCTCGACGGAAAGGCGAATGACGAGGCGGGCCTAATTTACGTCGATACGGATCGCTATCGCCATTTCGATCACGGCTATGCCACCACGATCCATAAGAACCAGGGCGGGACCGTGGACCGGGCCTTCGTCTTGGCTTCGGCAACAATGGATCGGCATCTGACATATGTGGCAATGACGCGCCATCGTGACGGCGTTCAGCTTTATGCCGGCCAGGAAGAGTTCGTCAATCGCAGAGCCGGGCGCCTGGTCGAGCACGGTGCGGCGCCCTATGAACACGATCCAGGGAACCGGGGGAGCTATTTTGTTAGCCTTGAGAACGCACGTGGCGAAAGACATGTGACTTGGGGCGTCGATCTCGGTCGAGCGATTGCGGAGGCGGGCGCCGTCATCGGCGATGAAATTGCCCTAAAGCATGTGGGCTCGGCTACGGTTCGGTTGCCCGACGGCCGCACTGCGGAGCGCAACAGCTGGACGGTCGAAAAAGGCAACGATCTTGCGTTCGAGCAGATGACGCAGCGGCTTGGCAGATCCGGGGTCAAGGAAACGACGCTGGACTACCTCGATGAGTTTGCTGAGCGGCGTGGAATGTCTGACGGTCAGGACGCTGATGCGCCCAGGATTGATCGCCGAAATTACGCGACCCCTGTCATTCCTGATCCAGCCAGCGAAATTGCTCGATCCGAGCGGCAGGGGGACCGACGTCCAAATGTCCACGAGGGATCTGAGTTTAATCGTGAGGGCAGCATCGCCGAGCGTGGCGATGCGCTGCTGCAGTCTGAAAGCGAGAACGCTTTACAGCAACCACAAGCACGACGCGGCATATTTGCTGGTCTGAAGCTCAGTCGTAGCGGTGAGGCAACGCAATCCGGCCGAGCGATTGCTGCAGAAGAGAAGAGGGGACTCGATCCACTGGCCGAGCGCGTGCGTCAGTACAGGCAAGATCGAGTGGATGACGGAATTGGCGTAAGGGGTTTGGATCGCAGGGCGGGTCGCGCACTGGAACGCGCAGAGACGGGGCGGCCCGTCGAGCGAACCGCAAAAGTCGAGGAGGTGCGTCCTATGAACGAACATCAGCGCGGGCAAAAACAGCAGCAGCAGATCTCGCGCGGGAGAGGCCACGAGTTTGAGCGATAGGGGTAGAGATGATGGATCGTGGTGAGACTAGAGAGCAGGAGTTGACCGCCGATGATGCGACGCTGGCCTTCAATGCTCTGCGCCAGACAGTCGAAAAGCTGGCCGGCGACCTGAACGCCGAGATAACCATCATACGCAAAGGCATGGAGGCGGCTTTCTACCGCTTCGACGAAATCTCTCGACAGGCGGACTTTCGCGGTCAGCACGATCAGCTGTCTGAAGACATACTGCTCATTGCCGAGCATCTCAAAACACTCAAAGCTTCAACGGCACTTCGGTTTGGTCCGGAGGACTATGGGCGCATGTTCGAGCTGATCGCAAACCGAGTGATCGTCAACCTCTCACGATCCAGCAGCAATCAAGTCAACGCCGTTACCAGCCAGCTTAGAGAACTTGTGCAAGCTGCACGTGATCGCGACCAGCAGGATCGATGGTTGGTCATGGCGGTCTTGCTGGGGCTAGCGTTTGGAGGCTTGCTCATGTTGGCAACGGTTCGAGCATGGCCAAGCGTGTTCCTTGATTGGTAACGTAAACCTCGGCAGCTCAGGTCAATCTTTATGTTCGAGCAATTTACCGAAGGTTGCAATATGGAAAAGTTCCCCTTAAAGATTTAACGCAATTTCCACTCGCGAGCCGGTACAATGGATTCGATTCACGAAGACAGTTTCAATATGGCTTTGACGTTGACCGATAACCTCGACCACCTTCCTGCACGCAAACGCCATGAGATCGCGAGCGTACTCGAGATTATCTTCGACGACGTACGGCAGTTCCAGATCGGGAAGTCGGAGCGAAAACAGGGCAAGATCCTCAAGGTCATCCTCTTCGGATCCTATGCCCGCGGCGACTGGGTCGAGGATCGCAAGAGCGGTTATCGCTCTGACTACGACATTCTGGTCGTTGTCGACTCTCACAATTTTGCGGAGGAAGAGGACCTCTGGATCGGCCTCGAGGACCGACTGGTTCAGGCACAGATCGGCGGCCATATCCGCACGCCGGTCGGTCTGATCGTCCATAGTCTGCATGACGTCAACGACCAATTGGCTCGCGGCAGGCCGTTCTTTGTTGATCTCGTTAGAGACGGGACAGTGCTCTATGAGGATGAAGGACATCAGCTTGTCGAGCCAAGACCGCTAACAATAGAAGAAGCCGCGGTCGAGGCGAAGCGGAACTTCGAGG
>NZ_JBFUBG010000216.1:0-2729 GCF_056405875.1 Rhizobium sp. P1_E6
GAGCGGGACAAGGTTCATACTCGAGCCGCCGATATCGATAATAGTCTATTAATTTAGTAGATTATATCGTCGATAAGGTGGGAAAGAAATTCCTGCCCGTGCTAGAATTTTCTCCTGAGGTGATAAATCCTTCTAATGTGGGAGGTCGGTTCGACAATCGGGCATGGGCTATAAGACCCGGCTTCCAACGGTGCGCCGTGGTCGCACCGTTGGGATGGCCGGGCTGGAAAGCCGGCGCTTTGCGACTGTTCGATAGGTGACAAGAAGGGAGATCGATATGGCGACCGGAAAACGAATAGTTCTTGCAAGCAGACCGCAGGGGGCTCCGACTTTGGACAATTTTCGCGTCGAGACTTTCGATCTGCCCGAGATCAAGGAAGGCGAGGTCGGCCTGCGCGTGATCTATCTATCGCTTGACCCCTATATGCGCGGCCGCATGAGCGACGCCAAATCTTATGCTGCACCGGTCCCGGTCGATGGGACAATGGAAGGCGAGACCATAGGCGAGGTGACGCATTCGCGGCATTCGGATTTCAAGCCCGGCGACATGGTCCGTGGACGCACCGGTTGGTGCACCGATGCCGTCATCAAGGGTGATGCCATTCGCCACTTTGACACGCATGGCGCCCCCCTCACGTCAGCCCTTGGCGCCCTTGGGATGCCGGGCTTTACCGCCTATGCCGGCATGAAGGTGATCGGTCAACCCCAGGAGGGCAACACGGTCGTCGTTGCGGCTGCCTCCGGACCGGTCGGCTCGATGGTTGGCCAGCTCGCGAGACTGGCTGGCGCAAGGGCTGTCGGCATTGCCGGCGGGGCGGACAAATGCGCCTATGTCCGCGACGAGCTTGGCTTCGACGCCGTCGTCGATCATCGTTCCGGAACCTTCACCGACGATCTCAGGCTGGCCTGCCCCGACGGTATCGACGTTTATTTTGAAAATGTCGGGGGCCATGTTTGGGACGCGGTGCTTCCGCTCCTCAATCCGTATGCGCGCGTTCCAGTCTGTGGCCTCGTCGCGACCTATAATGGCGAAAATGCTGCCGGCCATGACCGGCTCGCCGGCACGATGTCGGCGATCCTCCGCCGGAGCCTCAGGGTGCGTGGCTTCATCCAATCCGAGTTCGTGGGCGAACACTACGCTGACTTCCAGACTAAAATCGGCCCCCTCGTCGCATCAGGCAAGATCCGCTACCGCGAGGATATTGTCGACGGCCTGGACAATGCGCCGGAGGCCTCCATCGGCATGCTGAAGGGCCGCAATTTCGGCAAGCTTTTGGTGCGGGTTAAGGAGCTGTGACCGGTCTGATGGTTGCGACCCGACGACTATATGGGCCAGTCGGCCCATATTTCTGGTGTCGTCGGTAGTTCGAGCCTATCTAAACGCCGTCATGGACTGCGCGGGCCTTGGTCTCAGGCTACATTGCTCAATTCCTGCGAATTGAAATCGACAAGCAGGATGGCGATTTCATAGCCGCGCCGTTGCAGCCAATGGGCGACGATGCGCGCGCGTGCGCCAAGAAGATCATCGATGAGGACGATGCGTGCCCCTCTGACCGCGATCGTGCGATAGGCGACGCCGAGCAACTGGCCGCCCTCCGAAGACAGGCTATCCTTGAGATGGCCGCTTTCGAATTCTTCCGGTGTGCGCACGTCGAGCAGGTAGGTGGTGCGGTCGGGGTCGGCAGCCCATGTCCTAGCCGTTTCGATGTCGATCTCGGGGAACAGGTCGGCACTGCCCAAGACCTCGATCTGCCGACGGGCAAATTCGACGGCCGTTTGGCTGACCTCGCCATAGGTGCGCGTCTTGCCGGTCTCCAGGCTGAGGCCGGCCGCAGTCCATGCCTTTGTGCCGTCGTGGAGATAGGAGACCTTGTTGGGAACCTTGGCGTCGATCAGTGTCTGCGCCCCAAGGATGGCGCGTGGCAGACCGGCGCAGGAGACGACGACCCGCGTCTTTTCGGAGGGCACCACATCCTTGAAACGCAGCACCAGTTCCGCACCGGGAACGCTGATGGCGCCTGGCACGTGTTCGCGCGCAAATTCAGGCACGGTGCGGGTATCGATGACGATAAGATCCTCCCCTTCATCGCGAAGCCGCTTCAACTCTTCGGCCGACGTCACCGGCGTGCCCTTCTCGTCCTTGACCGCGAGAGTGAAATCGACCCCGGGCGTATCGAATGTCGGCAGGGCGATGCCGTCGCCGCCCGCCGTCCAGGCCGGAATGCCGCCCTCGAGCGCAAAGACGTTCGGCCAGCCGGCATCGGCAAGGTCTGCCGCAAGGCGCTCGGCAGCACCGTCGCCACCATCGGCAAGCACGGTGCGTACGACCTTGCGGGGTACGAAGCGCGACAGGTCGCCTGTAACCTTCTCGGCCGGCAGGTTGGTGGCAAAGAGCGGCGAGGCGTAACCGACGACGTCGGGGGCTCTAATGTCGAGAACGGCGAGTTCGCTTCCGTCTGCAAGCCACTCCTTGAACGTGTCGCGGGAAATCGTCTTCTGGCTCATCGTCAGTCTCCTTGTTCACGGTGGGTGATGGCGCAAGACTAGCGGCAGGACGAGGTGCTTTCGAAGTCGCTCGATGCGGTGAGGGCCCCGGATCGGGAAAAGCAATTCCATTATCTATAAAATCTATAGAGATTATTTTCTTATCTCTGTTTCTGCGCTCTCGTAGGCTTCCTGCCGTCATTGAAGGACGCCACGTCAATCTACGCGGGGCCAGGCCGCTCGGC
>NZ_JBFUBG010000217.1:0-2724 GCF_056405875.1 Rhizobium sp. P1_E6
TCCCTGCTCAAGCAGCAACTCGGCTGATGCAAGGTCTCGCTGACCAAGCTCTCCGGACAATCCGCGGATCGTCTTCACAACGCACATAGAGTTCGCGGCAAAGCGACTGTCGCCTTCACCCTCAGCCTCGTCCGCTGTGGCTTCAAGCGCATCAGCAACGGTATCGAGGAGGTTGGTCCGCTCGAGCAGCGTCATTTCAGTAAGTGTCTTCGAAATGCCATTCATAACGGTCTCCTCACGCGGCCGGATCGGGCGCGTAGCGAATTTTCGTGAAGTGTCGTGGCGATGATCGTGAAATGGCCATTGCATCTCTCGGATGCAAGTCATGTTATGGCTGGTACGCATTCCGTGCATGCGTCGCGCAAGCAACTGCAACTGGGCTATCGCGGTCTTGCGGCAATCGTCCGCGTCACGGGGCCGAGCTTCTCGACCGTGACTTCGGTGTCGCGCGACCCCTGATGGAGGCAATACCGGGACAGCGCAACACCTCGTCTGCCTTGAACCAGACGTCTCGTCTTCCCTCCGGTCCGCACGAGGGAATATCCGCGCCGTCGCCGGCGCGGGATTCTGATCAGATCTGTGCGAGGCCGCCGTCGACGGTCAGCTCGATACCGGAAACGTAAGAGCTGTCGTCGGAAGCGAGGAACAGCGCCGGGCCCGCAATGTCTTGACCAGAGCCAAGGCGGCCGAGCGGAACGAGCGTCAGGATATGGTTGTTGATGCCCTGGACGCTCTCTTCACTGAGGCCGGACTTCACCATGATGTTCGTGGCGATATGACCCGGTGCCAGTGCGTTGACGCGGATGCGGCGCGAGCTCAGATCGGTCGTAAGCGTGCGGGCGAACGAGCGCAGCGCAGCCTTCGTGGCCGAGTAGACGCTGAAGTTCGGGAAGCCTTTCGAGCCAGCGATGGAGCTGTTGATGATGATCGAGCCACCGTCCGAAATGAGTGGAAGAAGCTTCTGGATCGTGAAGAAGGTGCCCTTGAAGTTCGTGTCGACGGTGAAGTCGAAATCGTCTTCGGATACTTCATCAAAGGCGATCAGCTTGCCGCCGCCAGCGTTGGCGAACAACACGTCAACGCGACCGTACTTATCCTTCACGTGATCGCGGAGACGGATGATGTCCTGGAGCTTGGAAATGTCGCCCTGAACGAAGTCTGCGTTGATCTTCTGCGCGGCGGCCTCGCCAGCTTCACGATTGCGGCCCGTGATGATGACCTCCGCGCCCTCGGCGATATAGAGCTTCGCCGTTTCGTATCCCATGCCGTCGCTGCCGCCAGTCACGATGGCGATCTTGTTGTCCAGCTTACCCATTTTCGTTCCTTTCACCTTCTAAACGGCCGCCCCTGCGGCTCATTTGAACAGTATGAAGGAACGACTTCGGGGATTAGACCGAGGTCAGACATATGATTTATGTAGGGCGCGTATAGGTGTGCGGATCGGCGTGCTTGCGGTGGAAAAGGTTTTGGATGCCCCTTCTCCATTGATTGAATAAGCTTCCTGCACAACTCTGTCTCCTGGGCGGCGGGAGAGAATGTGACGCATTGGCTTAGATGCGTCGCGTGAAGGCGCCGTCGACCACCACATTGGCGCCGGTGACGTAGCTCGCCGCTGGGCTCGCCATGAATGCGACAACGTTGGCGATCTCCTCTGGCCTCGCCATGCGGCCCATCGGGATCATGGCAACCGCATTGCGGAAATGTTCGGGTTGCTCGCTCTTGATTTGATCCCAGGCACCACCGTCAAACAACGTCGAACCGGGGCTGACAACATTGGCTCGGATACCCTTTGGAGCCACGGTCCGGGCGAGCGACTTGATGTAAAAGTGCAGTGCAGCCTTTATGGCGCCATAGGACACATCTGTGTAGGAATTGAGCTCTGAATCCTCTATTCCCCCGACCGAGCCGATGGCGACAATGCTCCCCATCTGTGATCGCTCAAGGTGCGGAATAACCGCCTCGACCGCCGTCACAGTGTGGATCAGATCGACGTCTAAGGCCGAATGGAACGCCTCGATACTAAGTCCGAAAGATAGGGCGCTGGCGTTTGCCACCAAAATGTCGATACCACCAAGCGCCTCCGCAGCGCTTTCAACCCAGCTACAAAGTGCTGCCCGGTCTTTGACGTCCACGGCCCGGCCCCAAGCCTTGCCTCCCTTGGATTCTAGTACCTTGACCGCGTCCTGCACGGCGTCGCCGCTGCGGGCGCAAATCGCGACGTCGGCTCCTTCCGACGCGAGGCGCTCAGCGATGGCGAACCCAATTCCCCGAGTCGAGCCGGTTACCAGTGCCTTTTTGCCAGTGAGTTGCAGATCCATTTCAAGGATTCCTCTAAACCCACGTCCGCCAGAAAAACCTCTTGGTGAGAGCTAGATATGTTCTCTGGAAAGGGACGCGGCAAGCCCGGGTCGGCAAATGGTCGGATGAGCGGCGGGATGCCATCATTGGTGTGACATCAGTTTTGGCGACCTCATTTGTAAGCGGGTGGATTTAACCCGCTGGGTCACCAGTTTCGCTTTTACCACATAGCAACGGACTCAGATATGGAGTGCCCCCCATTTCGCCGGACAGATCAGCTATTGAGACAATGCTTTGATGAACTCCCTTGKGGAGGCCATTTTCAGCGCTGAGTGTGGGTGGATTTCATTATAGTCTTCGATCCATCCGTCGATCTTCCGGAGGGCTGTTGCGGCGTCCGGAATGGGTGAGATGCGTATGTAGTCC
>NZ_JBFUBG010000218.1:0-2673 GCF_056405875.1 Rhizobium sp. P1_E6
GCTATTGCGAATCACTCGGTGAGTTGCCACTCATCCAACCAGTTAGTGGTGCGCGATGACCAGCAACGATCGATTTCCCGAAGAAGTTTGCCAGAAGCTCGGCAACTATGTTTACCGACTCATCGACCCCAGGAACGGCGAAACTTTCTATATAGGCAAAGGCAAGAACAACCGCGTCTTTGACCATGCGGCCGGCCTTTCAGATCCAAACGAAGACGATGGTCAGACAATTGGAGCAAAGCTGGATCGCATACGTGCAATAAGAGATGCACATCTTGAGGTCATACACGTTATCCATCGGCACGAGATCCCTGATCATGCGATATTCGAGGTCGAAGCTGCGTTAATCGACGCCTATCCTGGTTTGACCAATATTCAGGGCGGACGTGCTAGCACAGATAGGGGGCCGATGAACCATATCGAGTTGATGGACAAGTATTGCCTTCCAGAACTCTCGTCGCCCCCGGAACATCGCCTTATCCTTATCAACATCAATAAACTCGAAGACCGTTCAAATCGCCAGGCGATCTACAACTTGGTCCGTTTTGCATGGCGCATAGCCAAACCTCGTGCCGCGAAGGCCGAATACGTCCTGGCGGTCGTTCGTGGTGTGGTCGTCGGTGCATTCCGACCGACTAAATGGATGTCTGCCACGCGCGAGAACTTTCCGGAAATTCCCTATGCTGACGGCTCCGAGGCATCGCGTATTGGCTTCACTGGCGAGGAAGCAAGTTCTGAAATATGGGACCTGTATGTTGGCCCACGCGGCAAGCGCATTGCGCACCCACAACTGAAACATATTCAAAATCCGATACGCTTTTGGAATTGTGATTAATGGGTGCAGACCTAAATCAGCGGTCTGGTTCGGGCCCCCTAGTCGACAGCTTGCAGAGGCTAAACAGAAAGGAGCGATACTGGTTGCTCCGCAATGCGCTCGGCCAATCAGGGGCGGACCTGTTTCTGTCATACTCTTTCCTGGAAAGACTTAGTCAAGAGATCGCAAGGTCCATACCGCGATCGGCGTGGTGGGCGATGGACTACCACATAGACTGGCTATTCAGCGCGCTGGTTCTCGATCGCTTCGGGCCAGATTGCCCTCACCGCTTCCAAAACCCTCGCGCGGTTGCGGGTGAATCCGTATCAAATGGAAGGCTGATAAGAGGAACGAACGAGGACTTTGATCTAATCGTTGCCTTTGAACGGACGATTATACTCATAGAAGCTAAGGGCGTTACAAGTTGGGGGAACAAGCAGATAGCCGGGAAGTGTCAGCGCCTTCGAGAATGGTCCGAGCTGTCGGATCAGATCGCCCCTGGCTTCAAAACTTCAAGTCCAGTCGAGATCTTTGTAGTGTTGATGTCGCCAAAGCCTCCGAAGAAACTCTACGGTCTCGAATGGCCGAGTTTTGTCAATACAAAGGACGGAAAGCCGTTCTGGCTACAGTTGGATCTTGCCGACGCACCTGATGTCTTTGTGGCGCCAGAGCGATGCGACGAGGGAGGCCTTCCCACCTCCATGGGTGATTGCTGGCAGTTGAAGCCTTTGGCTCGTCCAAACCTGAATGAAAACTGAACTGGCAGCGCCTCGGAGTATGGTAACCTTCGCCAAGCTCTTCCCATCGAAGAGACTTCAGAACGCATGACAAACATCGCACGGAGGGCGTTAATCTGACTACCAAACACTTCCATCCTCAACATCTGGCGGAGTTCGAGCGAGCTGTCCGTTCGGCTACAATCGAGGAGTCCCGTAGAGCATACGCGACGTATTCGCGCATTCCCAGCGTGTGGGGAGCGCACATCGCGCGGGACGGGGAAATCCTGAACTTTCGACAGCTCCCGACCGAGCGGTTAGATCGCGAGCAGCTTTTCTCGAAACTTGCTGCTTCGGATCTCGAGTTGCGTGAGAAGTGCGCATTGATCTTTGCATGGGGCGGAATGAAGATCGGCCACGGCAGATCTTCATTCAGGTCGTTTGGTGAGTGGCGATATGACGTTGGACGTATCCAAGCCGGGGACATGTCCCGCGCCGAAGCCTACGCGGCGCTGCGTGCTAGGAGGATTCCCGGCATAGGCCCTGCCTTCTTTACCAAGCTGATTTACTTCTTTGGTCGTTGCCCTGCGAAACCTGGTTCACCGTTGGGCTACATCATGGATCAATGGACCGCTCGATCGGTTAATCTCTTGGCAGGCGAGCGAGCGATCGCCCTCTCTGCAGGGATACCATGGCCCAAAGCACAGAGAAATGGAGCCAGACTTGGCAAAGCCGTGACAGCCGAAAACGGTCCCGACACATACGAGGCCTTTTGCCAATTCATCGATTGCTTAGCGTCCAAGTTCGAATGTCCGCCTGATTTCGTAGAAGAGGTCATGTTTTCGCATGGAGGCAAGTCAAAAGGCAGATGGCGCTTATATGTGCTCGAAAATGACATATGATATGCCACCACGCTCACCCGTCAAAGCCCGCGGATCAAAAATCTGCCGGTGGTTCACCGCTGTTTGCCTACACTGTGGCCCTGCGAATTTTGTCGTCACGGCAGAGATTTCGAAAGCTGCTGCACAACGGGTGAAAATATGTGAGGCGATGGCAGCCCAACCATCCAACGGCAGAAAGTGTGGGATTTGAGCCCACGATACCCTTCCGGGCGTGTCGCATTTCGAGTGCGGTGCATTCGAC
>NZ_JBFUBG010000219.1:0-2612 GCF_056405875.1 Rhizobium sp. P1_E6
GTCCTGACCCTTGCACATGCGGCTCTGCGTTACGACAACGCCCTTTCCATGCTCGAAGCAGACACCGAGGGAAAACGCCAGGATGCCGCCAAAGCCCGCGCGATCCTCAACAAAAAGGCGGCAACAGAAATGGCGATTTCTGTGGCCGTTCGCCGCAAACAGGAGGCTGTCCCAGCCATCCGCCTGTGGGAGGAACTGACTGCGCGCCTTCCGGACGATGCTTGGCTGACGGATGTTTCTGTCGATGACGAGAGGCTCACGATTTCCGGGTTTGCCCAATCTGCCGCGGGCTTGATCGAACCCCTCGACGCGTCGGCACTGTTCAGCGAACCAACCTTTTCGGCGCCGGTGGTGCGCATGCCAGGTCAGGATGGCGAACATTTCGAGATGCGCTTGAAGGTCAACCGAGAATGACCGAGCTTCTCATCCGGTTGATGAACTTGCCGCGACGAACGCAACAGGCGGTCGCGATCGGCATGCTGGCGCTCGCAGCACTTCTGGCCGTCTGGCTGATAACGCTTGCGGGCAACCATTTAAGCGTTCAGGCGGAGGAAATCACCGACAAACGCATCGAGCTCGGCCGGTTGGACGCATTGCTGGCGAAGGTCTCTGCCGACAATGCGGCCCCTCAAACCACCGGTGCCAACAAAGAGGCCCTGTATCTTCCCGGCGACACATTGGCGGTTGCGCGCGCCAGATTCCAGGAGCGCATCAACGCCATGGCAGCCGAGAGCGGGGCTGGTGTCATTTCGATCAACAACTTGCCGGACGCAGCACCTGACGGTGTCCCCCTTATCGGCGCCGTTACGGATATTCAGGGGAGTCTCTCGGCAGTGCACGCCATGCTGCTGCAAATCGAAACGTCTACACCGCCTTTGGTGGTCCGAAAGGCATCGATCCGAAACGCAATGCTGCAGCAAGGCATGCTTCAGGGGCCGCTTCAACTGGCGGCAACATTGGAAATTTATGGTTCCGGCGACCCGGTTTTGATTCCATCCAAGGCAGTGGCGACAAAATGAGCTTGCGCCCACGTTTCTCTATTCTAGCTTTGTCGACAGCCGCTATCCTTGCGCTGGGCGCCGGCAATCTGTTGCTGAGCAAGACGGCCGTCGACATCGGCCCGATTGCCTTTGCGCCGCTCCCCCAGGCGAAAGCACAAACACAGGCAGCGGCGAAAGGCGACGACGCAGTCCAGCCCGGCCAAGGCTCCGAAGCCCTGTCCCGCCCGCTCTTCAGCCCGACGCGCCGGGAATACCAACCGCCGCCAGTGCCCGTCGCCCCGCCGGCAGAGATCGCGCCGCTCGTCCAACCGACCGTCGTGCCGATTCCTTCCTTTCGGTTGATCGGCATCCGGCGCACCGGGCCAGATGCGGCCGCTCTCCTGTCGGTCTCTCCCGATCAAAAGGCTGAATGGGCACTGGTCGGCGCGATCGTCGAAGGATGGACGATCGAACGCGTCGATAGCCACAGCGTCGCCCTTCGCTTGGCGGATCGGTCGACCGTCGTCGACCTCTATAGTCCGGAGAATGCGCATGCACCGGGCAATTAGGATCGTTTCGCCTGCGCAAGGCGAGGAGGGCTTCGCCCTGGTGGCCGTTCTAGGCTTCCTCCTCCTGTTTGCGGCCTTGCTGTTGCCCTTTGCCTCCTCCGCCCGACTTGCCGCCCTGACATCGAGCCACACATTCGAGCAGGCCCGCCTTGCCCATGCAGCGGAGGCCGTCAATCTATACATCGCCGGGAAGTACGGCTCCGACGCTCTCATCACCCAGGCGCTCGAACAGGCCTCCGAGCGGCAAGGTGTCTCATGCCGCGTCAAGAACCTGACGATTACAATCCGGGCGCTCGACCATGCTGGTCTCATCGATCTCAATGTCGCCGGCCAGGACATGATCGCCGCGGGCCTCACCGCGGTGGGCCTGGATGAAGGGCAGGCAGGCGGAATCGCGCAATCGATCGTCCTCTACCGCTCTCGTCAGGCAGGCGCCGGCGATGCCGATGTCCTTCAGCCGGAATTCGGTTTGAAGCACGGTCCAATCGAAGATGCCGTCGAACTCCTCGATTATGCGGCGTTGCGGCTGGTTCCCCCGCAAAAGCTCGCCGAACTCTTCACTGTCGACAGCCGAAGCGCGCTGGTGGACGGGACGCTTTCGCCGCGGTCGTTGCAGCCCTTCCTGCCGGAAGCCGCCAAACGTTCCGGATCGCGACCTGCCCGGTCCGGGACCTATACGCTGATGAGCAGGATCGAACATCATGGCGACGCCGGAAGCGATGCCAGGATCGTCGCCACGGGGCACTCCAATGGCCGTAAGACAATGGACCTGCCGCTCGACCCGCCACCAGGCGCAGCTGTTGACTGCAGCGCCTTTCTCGGGCCGGAGCTTGTCTCTTGGCTCAACCGGATCACGTAAGAGATGAAAACGATAGAGCTTTGCGAGCAGTTTCTTGATGATCTTGTCGGTCGCGGCAGCGTGACGCCCGAGGCAATGCAAAGAGTAAGGGCGGCCCAGCGCCAGACCGACCAGCCAGTGGATACAGTCATGCGCGAGCTTGGAATCCTGCCGGAGATGGCGATCGCGCGGGAGCTGGCCCGGTTTTGCGACCTCTCCGTTATC
>NZ_JBFUBG010000220.1:0-2578 GCF_056405875.1 Rhizobium sp. P1_E6
AGCTCGTCTGGCGTCTTGATCAGGCGCAACCTCTCCAGAACGAAAGCTGCATCGGAAATCCGGTAACCGTTGTCGTGCAGCAATTGCCCTCCATCCATCGGGACGAAGGCTTTTTCCACGCCGATGGTGGACGAGGAGGCACCGATCTTCCTGATATGCTCGACGGCAAGCTGGATGGCGTCGGTACTGCTCCACGTTCCCGTTTCCACGACCGGGGGCCAGAACTTGCCGAGCTGGCGTTCGAAGATCTCGAGCGCTGCGCCGAAATAGGCCGTATTGTCGGGCTTTCCCTTCTGGTAGACGACGACGGGCAGATAGCGGTTCAACGCGACCGCATCCATGTAGTCGAAGAAGAAGAAACGGTAACCGCCGAGCAGATATTGAACATTGTGCTTGGACGTGGCGATCAAGATGTCGATGCCCGCCTCATCCATGAGGCGGTCGAGCCGCGCCTGGTCGAAGGGCAATGATCGATAGCTTGAGGATTGCGAAACACTCACTGACAAGTTCCCTGTTGTTGTTGGCATGTTGGGGCCATGTTGGCAAAGATCGGCCTGTCAAAGGCCGGAACTCCGCATCGAAATGATGAACCGGATGACCGCGCTCGAAAATATCAGCCGGCGCTAGTCAGCGGCGACGGCATCCCGTAGGAGCGAGACCAGTACACAAGCGGCTGTTCGGCGCCCGATACGATGTCCTCAACGCGCCCGATCAAGAGCACGTGCGAGGCAATGGTGCGCGCTTCGACCAGTTCGCAGTCGAAGGCAGCCACGGCCCCTTCGAGGTAACGAGGCAGCTCGCCCGGGCCACCTGCCCAGCGTGCTGCGGTCAGATCATAGGGTTGCCCGGTGCGCGGGCGTCCGGAAAATCGTTCGGAATGCTCAACTTGTTCGGCAGACAGCACGTTGATGGCGAACCGACGGTGCGAGGCGACGGCCTTGCAGAGCGGGTTGCTGGATTTGACGGCCACCAGGACCATTGGCGGATCGGCCGAGACCGAAATGAAAGTCCCGACAGTCAGCGCGACCCGCTCGTCCGGGGCGCCGGCCACGACCACCGCCACGCTGAGCGGCACCCGGCTCATCGCCGACACGAATTGATCGCGCAAAATATTCGAGCTGCTGGTAATCGATGGTGCGGAGGTTGTCATAGCACATGAGACCTTCAATCTGGGTTTCAGACGGCGCCGCTTTCGCGGCGCCGCGGACGGGTCACTAGAGCGTCGGATTATCGAGCGGCAGACCGAGGGCGGTGCGGCCATGCGATATCGCGCTGACGTCCCAATTTTGGGTGATGTGGCGGTTTGCTGCGCTCATGTCGGCGAAATATCGCGACAGCGGATTGCGCTCGTAGATCGCCCCGCCACCGGCCGCATCCCACACGACATTCACCGCACGGGTCGCGAGTTGGCCGGCAAAGGTTGCCTCAGCCCGGCAGCGCGCACGCTCCTCGTCGGTCGGCAGACGGTCGGATTCGAGGATTTTCGTCATTTCTTCGCACGCACCATAGATCAGCAGGCGTGCCGCCCTCAGACATGACAGCGCCTCGGCCACCTTCACCTGCTGGGTGCTGAAATCGCTGACGGCTTTCGCCGAAACGCGAGAGACCCTCGTGCGCGCCTGTTCGAGATAGATGTTGACCGCGCCCTCGGCGATACCGAGCGCGGTACCGCCGATATAGACGCCGAACATGCAGTAAAGCGGCGCGCGCATGTTGATCGCCTCACCGTCAAAGAGCGGCTTGCGCGCCCGCATCGTATCGACGGTCGTCGTACGGTGCTCTGGGACGAACACCTCCTCGAGCGTCACATMGTGGCTGGCCGATCCCTTCAGGCCGATGGCATACCATGTGTCGAGGATTTGATAGTCGCTCTTCGGGACCAGGAAGTGCCGGTCTTCCTCCTCGCCATTGGGGCCTGGCGTGAAGGCCGTGAAGATCGCCCAGTCCGCGAGGCTGACACCGCTCACGAAGGGCCAGCGACCGGAAAGGATATATCCGCCGTCCACCCGGCGCGCCTTGCCAAGATTGGGGATGAGGATGCCGGACAGGAGGGCTGCAGGGTCTTCTCTCCAAACGTCCTCCTGGGCCTGCTCGGGCCAGCGACACATCATCGAATTGTGGGAGATGTTCTGAACGATCGCCCAGGCGGTCGATCCGCAGGCCTGGCCGAGTGGTCGCATCACATCGACGGCGGCACTGAACGGCGCATTGGCACCGCCGAAACGAGCAGGCTGAAACAACCTATGGATGCCGGTTCGCTTGATGTCGAGGCGCGTTGCTTCCGGCGGCTGGCGAAGCGTCTGGGTTTCGGCACTCCGTTCGCGAAGGGCAGGAGCGAGTTCCTCGGATCGCTTGATAAGGTCATCGGGCGTCCCAGCGCGCTCGATGTCCGGCAGGTCGTCTTTCTTCAGTGCAGTGGGGTTACTCACATTCATGCTCCCGTTTGATGCGATTTTTATAGAACATATGTTATATTAAAAATCAACGCAACCCCCCTCGACGCGCCGCAGAACGCCTCAAAGCGCCGGATATAACGCTGTTGCAGGGCAAGTTTGTTGCTGGTAAACTAGAATAGGTG
>NZ_JBFUBG010000221.1:0-2553 GCF_056405875.1 Rhizobium sp. P1_E6
ATGGATCGCTTGCCGGCGTCGTTCTTTACGTTGCTAGACGAATTGACGATCGCCCGGTCCCGGAACCACATCAAGAAATACTACCGCTCATCGCTCGAAAAAATTGGCCACTTTCCGAAGCGGCGGAAGCCGGAATCAGTGTTTTCAGAAATTGACCTCAAAGGCCGTTTTCTCTCGTATGACCGATTAAACGATGAGATTTCCAAATACGAACTCTCGCTTTTCAACCCCTCTCACTACGTTCTTTCCGATTACGCCGCCCAATATGAAGAACGGAAGGTCAGAAACTTCTCGCAGGCTAATCGCGAGAAATTTCTTATCGGGATGATAAAAGTCAATTTCCTAAAGCGCTTGGAGAGCTCGGTCCACGCGTTCGCCATCACTATGGAAAGGACTGTCGCCAAAATTGAGGCGTTGGAGGAGAGGCTCCGCGCGTATCAGGCACATGCGAAGGCAGCCGAGCAGGCTCTTCAACCAGACCTGTTTGCTGTCGAGGATGAAGACGACGACGATCTGACCGAGGCGTTCCAGGTCGGGTCCAAGCTGAAGTTTGATATGGCTCACCTTAATGTTGATCAATGGCTTAAGGACCTCGCGACCGACAAACAGCAGCTTTCCTTGCTGTCCGACGCTGCTCAAGCGGTCGACACCTCTCGTGACGCCAAATTGGCGAAGCTTAAACAATTGATCGAAAACAAGGTTCGGCACCCAGACCGCAATAGGAAAGGCGAGGAAAATCGCAAGGTTGTTGTTTTCTGCGCTTTTGCGGACACTGCGACTTACCTTTTTGAGGCATTGGAAGAGTGGGCGCGTGGAGCGTTGGGCCTTCATATCGCGCTTGTCTCAGGTGGAGCGAGACCCAATCGTACTACATTTGGAAAGCCCGATTTTTCTCAAATTCTGACCAACTTCTCCCCTCGCGCCAAGCAGCGCGAAAAGCTCAAATCCATGCCGCAAGAGGGGGAGATCGACATTCTGATCGCCACAGACTGCATCTCGGAAGGGCAAAACCTTCAGGACTGCGATTACCTCATCAACTACGACATCCATTGGAACCCGGTCCGCATTATCCAGCGCTTCGGCCGCATCGACCGTATCGGCAGCCTCAATCACGAAATCCAGCTCGTGAACTTCTGGCCGACACCCGATCTCAACAAATACATCAACCTGAAAAACCGGGTTGAGGCCCGCATGGCGCTCGTTGATATCGCCGCGACCAATGAAGACAACATTCTGAATGCCAAGGAAATCGAGGAACTTGTGCAGAATGACCTTCGGTATCGTGATAAGCAATTGCTCCGGCTGAAGGATGAAGTCCTTGATCTTGAAGACTTCAACGAGTCAGTCGCGCTCAGTGAATTCACGCTCGATGATTTCCGCGCAGAACTTATGGGCTTCATCGAGGCGAACCGTGATCGGCTGGAGGATGCGCCTCTCGGCCTCTATGCGGTTGTCCCAACGCATATCAACTATCCAATCGTCCAGCCGGGAACAATTTACTGCTTGAAGCAACGAGTAACGTCGGCCGGTGCTGAGGCGGTCAATCCGCTTCAGCCCTATTTTCTCGTCTATGTCCGCGACGATGGTGAAGTGCGCTACAATTTCACAGCGCCAAAGCAGGTGCTTGAAATCTTCCGTGCCCTTTGCCAGGGCAAGAGCGTGCCCTACGCCAAGCTGTGCGAACTGTTCGATGCGCAGACAGACGATGGGCGCGACATGCAACGCTACAGCACGCTGTTGGATTCGGCGATCAGCGCGATCGCATCACAGACTGACAGAAAGAACCTCGGAAACCTCTTTGCGGGCCGAGGTGGCAAGCTGGTAGACGATTCCAAGTTGCCGAAAACGGCCGCTGATTTTGATCTGGTCACATGGTTGGTGATCATGCAGACCGAGGAGACCGGAAATGACTGAAACTCGGTCAAAGGTTCGGACGGCGCTGCAAGCGTTTGCCACAACCAAAACGAAGGAAGCCGGAACCGAATTGTTCGGCACGCTTGGCTATGTGAGCCGCAAAACCGTCGATCTCGATGGAAAGCCGTCATCATTCCTGAGTTTGGTCGACCGAGACGGCAAGCTGGTGGCGAAACGGGACGCGAAAGTCGAGGCGTGGAACCGCGTTGATCTGCTCTTCCAGCTAACCAACGACGAAATCCCGATACTGGTTCAAGGCAACCCCGACCTCATCGTGGGCAAGCAGGACTATCGCAATTCGATCATCGAATCTTTCGTCTTCCTCACCATCGAACTGCAAGGCGAAGAGTGGAGCCGAACCGAGCTTGCCGGCGTCACGCGCGAGATCAACCGAATTTTCCCCATGCCGGCGCTCATCCTGTTCCGGCACGGCCGTTTCGTGTCTCTCGCAGTTATCGACCGCCGTCCGAACAAAAAGGATGGCTCGCGCGATGTGATCGAAAAGCGCATCTCGATCGTGAAGGACATCAATTTTGCCGACCCGCATCGGGCCCACGTAGAAATCCTCTGCGATATCGCATTGGCTAGCGTGAAGGTGCGCGGGAAGGGTACGCCGACGAATTTCCGCGATCTTTATGA
>NZ_JBFUBG010000222.1:0-2549 GCF_056405875.1 Rhizobium sp. P1_E6
CTTTATTGCAGTGAGCGGCGAACCAGTGTCTCTGTTGGCGGTTGCCACCATATTGCGCGAGCGCTTTTCGGAATTTGCCGCCAGAGTTCCCAGTCACGGTGCCTCTTCCTCACGTAGCGCAAGCCATAGACGCTCAAGCAGTGACAAGGCGAGGCAGAGGCTCGGGTGGAAGCCACGCATAAGCGAAGAAGCAATCGTCGCCAGCGCCGAAAGTCTCATTCGATTCAAATTGCTTGAAACCCTCGACTAACTTCGAAGGGTCCGGAATATTGAGTAAGGAACCGAGCATGGAGCGCGCAGCTCAAACTCTCTAGAATTTCATGATTGATAAGGCGGGCGCCGATAATTTGGCAACGACCGCGTGGGGGGAGGCTGTTCGCTTACGAGTAAGTCGGGCTCAAACGAACGGCGCCTATACGATGTTAGATTATTACGCGCCGGCAAAGTTTGGTCCACCGCGACACGTTCATAGACAGGACGATGAACTATTCCTGATTGTCGCGGGGTCTGTTCTGATCTGGACACCTGACGAAGTGCAAACCGCTGAAGCTGGAGATACTGTATTTCTACCGCGCGGTAAGGAACATACGTGGAAGGGTTACGGCGACGACCCCATCAACTTGCAAGTCGTTGTCTCTCCCGGCGAGTTCGAGCGTTTTATCCCAACCGTTGTGGAACAGAGGCTGACCGCCGAAGACATTGCAGCGCTAGCGCGAGTGGCGGATGAGGCCGGCATGGACATTACCGGGCCGCCGATCAATGACACCGAGCTTGCGGAATATTTGGCGGCTCTTGCCTAGAAGAAGCAAGACACCGCGGGCTCCGCAGATAAATCGCTAATGGTCGGTCGTCGAGAATCTGCGATACTCTCAGGCACCGCATCCGAGATGGAAACTGCGGAAGGTGCGGCGATGCTTCCAAGTGCGGCATGGCTCAAGCCATTGGCCGGCACCGTAAACTTCAAGGCAGGTGCTGTCGATGAGGACGTGGATAGGTCCTTCTGCTGAAACCGAGCGGCCTTGCCGCAAGTCAAAGGATCGTTCCGTCCGTGCCCGTCGGCTTAGCATCGTGTGATCGGGCAGGGAGAGATCCAATCCCATCAATTGCCGCACCGATGTCAGCAAACCCTCCGTCTGGCGCAGCCGCAGGCCGAACACCAGGCCCAGCATCAGGGTGGCCTCGATTGCCAGATCGGAATAACGCGGCTCGCCGCCACGCGGTGTGCGCTTCGGTGCCTGCCATGACGACAGAGCTTCCGCGCTCATCCAAAGCGTCAGGCTGCCCCGCGGGCGAAGGCCTGCCTCGTACTCCGCCCGGTTCGTCACCTTGAAGTTCATTTTGCCGATGTGATGGCGGCGGGCCGAATTGTGCTTATGCGGCATGGCATGCAGATCAATCCCGCTGCTTGCGACCAAACACTCATAGGCGGTAGCCGTTGAAATTCGATCCCTGCACCAATGCTCTCTCCATGGAGAAACTCCCGTTGCTCGTCCATGGAAAAGCGATCACAGATCAGGAAGGACAGGACAACGTGGGGCGAGAACACCGGTTACCTTTGTTTTCAGCCGTGACGACTTTTCATTGTCGATTCATGCGTGGACATTGCCAAAACACCCCTATCCAAACTTGGCACCTCCGCCGAGTCGAGGGGGCAGTGCTCCTAATGGCTCGACGTATGGCGCGAAGGCGGATCGAGACCGKCGGTGGCAAGATTCGACCTCCTGCCCGCGCCACCCAAGCCTTGGGTGTCTGGTGTTCGTGCAAGTATCAGGTCCTCCGGAAGGACGTAGATTTGCTCCAGCATCCGGTCGAGCAGGTCTAGTTCATTAAGCAGCGCTCGATGACGGTCATCCGGCAATACTTGCAGGGCGTATTCGATCACGGCGCGCAATCGCCGCGCGATCTGGAAGTTTTCCGCGCCATACAATCGTATCTCGCTGAAGGTCAGCTCTACGAAGTCCTCCCAGTTCGGTGTCCTGCGGATAAGCCGCAACTTTCCTGACTTGCTGCGAATTTCCTCCCCGAGAAGCTGCCTTCTGCCGACAAAGCAGAGAAGGCGCTGAAGCTGGTCTATGGCGAGAACTGCCGTCGTTGGATCGTTGATCGCCTTTGAGAGAGCCTTGATGGCGATATCCACAATGATTCGAAAAGCAAATGTCGAATCCTGCTCGAGGGTTCGCTCTGGTCCGAAGGCCACAAGGGCCTTCAGCGCCCGGTCGCGTGGCAGTGTTGGGCCAAACAGCCGAAACAGCGCCTCGTCCGTCCCGACGAAGTCACCCACTCTTGGGACAAGCTCGATAACGCAGTTCTTATCCTCGCCGAGCGCGACGAGGGCGTTCAGATTGACGGCCACCACGATCGCCGGATTCGCCTTGTGATACACGATGCGGTCGGGCACCTCAGACAGAACGAAAACGCCTCCATGTGTATCTTCATGCTTAGCACCCTGGCGGTAGACATCTTTGATGACGCGATGGCCCTTTTCACCTACCTTCAGGATGATGCTGACCGGTCGCAGCAGGCGCGCGGCATAGTCGATAAGGTAAAGA
>NZ_JBFUBG010000223.1:0-2524 GCF_056405875.1 Rhizobium sp. P1_E6
GTCGCGCACCATCGTATAAGCCTGGAGGGCGGAAGCCCGCAGCCGGTCCTCCAGATCCAGAAGAAGGCTCTTGAACAAGGCCGGCGGGAACCGTCTTTTGATAAGCTGTTCCAAAGTACACTCCGAATCGGATTGCAAAATACAGGAAATACATACCGAAAAATTGCGTAAAGAACAAGTGATGCAGGATCGGGCATCATCCCTCCGTCCGGCAGATCGCGTGCGGCGGCCGGCCGGGCAACGCTTAGCGCGCCGGGATCATATGGCGTGCAGCACGGATAATGGTCGACGGCACGCGCACATACTGGGCGGCACCGAGGTCGTGATCATAGTCACCAAAATGGAATTGCAGACCGTTCAGAATGCGCTCGCAGGCTTCGACGATCTTCTTACGATCCTTGATCGGATTGCTGTGGAAGAGTTCGTTGCGCGTATCCTTGATAACGCGCAACGTGTTGTTGAACACGGTCTTGTCAAAGGTAAAGCCAAGCTCCGCGTCTGGCGCAAACATGCCACGGACAAGCGGCCAGTCCCCTTGCATGATCGACCAGAGGTCACCCAGCGTCAGGCAATAGTAGAACTCGTCGGTCTTGTTGCTACCCGTGATGCTGCTAATGTGCTGGGGGCTGGTCATGGTGTCGAAGACCCGCCATACCGCCTTTACGAAGCCGGGATTGACCTGCGTTCCCAGGATGACTGGGAAGGACCTATAGGTCTGCCCGTTCTGCCTGGCATTGCGGATCRGGGTCCACCAGTCCATCCGGCCGAAGCGCTCCTCCAGATAGTCTGCCAGTACCGATCGCAGGGCGTTCTCGACGGCGAAGACGAAGGGATAGATCGAGGAGAACTCCTTGACCTTGCGGGTATAGATCCTGTGGATCACCAGCCTCTGGGTATCTGCTGCAGGGCCTTGACCTGGACACCCTCGCGGATGCTGTCGCGCAGGAGGGTCGGATTGAGGGTGCGCATGTCTGCCTTGTGGTGGTCGACCTGCTGAGGTGTCGGGACGAAGGTCAGGTATTCACCCAGGAGCTGCGATGTCGGCACATGCCGCTTGGTGATGCTGGACACCTGGTCCCCCTTGCAATGCGAGTCTCTACACCCTATAACATAGTCACTCGCTGAGTGGCGGCACAATGGTGTTGCGAGCCCATGGCCCTACCATGGCACTTGGAGAGTCTAAACGGAATTTGGCTGGGCGTGGTCTTCATCGACTGCGCCTTTAGTCATTTAAGGGGTTGGCTACGTCCCTCCTCCTCTACCCTTCCCTATGGACCCGCGAGTCCTTGTGGTCCCGCTCATGTGGACGCCCCGCAGGTTGCGCCTGAAGCCAGTCGCCTTCGTCCGCGGACTGCGATCACCGGGAGATCGTCCCTGACGCCAAAAGAGCCGGCGGGCTCAGCGACGCGCCGAAATGGAATACGCGCAGCGGCTACGGTTCTATCAAAGCCGACGGCGTCCCTTTCGATCCTAGCCATTTCCGGTACTTTTCCTCGGTAAGAAAGGGGATGTCCACAATGAAAGGGATACGACAACGAGGTGTGGCGGATGAGTTGGAATGTCCGCCGTTGTGCAAAGTCGAAATGTCCTTTTGGTCGCCACACGGCATGCCAATCAGCCCCGATCTGACCGGCTGATCCGGTTGCAAGATCAGATCGGGGCGGGTGGGACACACCCCTTCGGCTTTAGCTTTCTCAGTGGCAATTGTTCCGTCGCCGGTTGTACTATTGGCAGCCGTCTGTTGCAGGGTAGGGATCAAGCCGCACGATGCTTCCGGAAATTAAGCTGCAGGGTGACGTCGATGTCGCCGCGCTGTCACCACTTCTTCGCGGGATGATCCTTTCGGCTTCCTATGCCGACAGTCAGGGCGGCATCGGGTTGACAGCGACCGGCGCCATGAACCGCAAGTTCGTGCATTGGGCCGCTGTTCACTTCCAGTGGCCCGACTACACGTCGGAAGACCTCTACAGCATGAACAAGGTTCTTAATGAAAGCGACATGCCGCCGCTTTGGGTCGTCCGCAGCATGCTTGCTCATCTAAAACTTCTTCGCAAAAAGAAAGACCTTTTGCTTCCTACAAAACGATGCCGGGAGTTTCTTGCTAGGCCCCAGGCTTATTTTGACCTGATCGCCACGGACTATCTTTATTCCTACATCCATGACGGCCAGACGCTCGAGGAGGTGCGTGAACGAATGCGTTTGTGGCACGTATTCCTCAATCTTATCAATATCAAAGCTAGGCTGGGATGTTCGGTGAACGACTTGCTGAGCGTCCTTTATCCAAGCCTCTTGTCTCAGCCGGAAGCAGCAATGTCAGCAGAAGTCTGGACGTTGGGATCGGAGCTTCGCTACGGTGTCATTCGTCCCTTGTGCTGGCTGGGACTGCTTCACGAAGACCGCGATGGACTGACCATCCTTCAAGATGGGATGTACCACAAGACACCGCTTTGGGCGGCCTGCCTGCAACTCGAATCCGACATGCAAAGCGACATCGCCATGCATTGAGGAACGCCCGGTCATTCCG
>NZ_JBFUBG010000224.1:0-2499 GCF_056405875.1 Rhizobium sp. P1_E6
CCATTGTTTCGGTATGTCGTTCTTACATTTTTATGTCTAAAGTTTCGTCAAATATTCGCCTCTCTACGCATGCATTTGCCTAATTATCGACCGTCAACGGCGTCAGTTCACTCTGAGAACGGCGATTTCGACAAAAGAACTGAGCATGCGGGCAGCCACGCCAGTGCGCGAAATGCCGATTTCCGCGCAAAATGCGCTCAGAAAATTGGCCCACGGCCGGTTTTTTAGCCAATTACAATTCGAAAGCTAATGCGAAACTGTATGCGAAACATATTGCGAAAGAACTGAATAGCGAAGTTGACACGCAATATCAAACGGTTAAGTTTCTCACACGCCATCTGGCACGATGATTGCTTCGATGATCCCAGGAATTCATCCAGTCAAAACAATAAAGGGGATCACATGAGAAACGTGCAGACAATCCTGAAGGCTGGCGTCGCGAGCGCGCTTATCTCGCTCCTCTCACTGTCCGCCCATGCGGCAGAGGGGGCTGCGGAGAAAATGGAAGCGGGCGCCGACGTCAGCAAACTTCCGGGCGTGGTACTGACCAAGAAGCTTGCAGACGCCCTCCCGGCTTCCATCAAGGCATCCGCCACATTGAAAGTGGCGACAGACCTGACGCCGCCGATCAGCTTCCATGATGACGACGGCAAGCTCGTTGGCATCGACGCCGATATCGCCGCGGCCCTCGGGGTCATCCTCGGCCTAAATGTCCAGATGACGGATGTGGGAGCAGGTGCTGCCATCGTTCCGGCCATCCTGTCCAAGCGGTTCGACATGACGATCTCGGGCATCAACGATGACGTCGAGCTAGAGAAGCAGGTCGATGTCATCGACYACATGTACGACGCCACCACGATCATGACGATCAAGGACAACCCGCTTGGCATCAAGAGCATGGAAGACCTCTGTGGCAAGAAGGTCGCCGTGCCGGTCGGCACCTTCCAGGGCAAGATGGTCGAGGCCGCGTCAATGAAGTGCAAGACGCCGATCGACATCATGGCGATCCCGAAGATGCCTGACGTGCTGCAGGCGGTGCGCACCGGCCGCGCCGTCGCCACCGTCAACGGCTATGCGACCAGCGTCTATACGACAGAACACCAAACCGGCAACGGCAAGGGCCTGCAGGCGCTTCCCGAGATCCGTCTCGCCGTCGGCTATCTCGGCATGCTGACGGCAAAGGACAATCCGGAGCTCCGCGACACCGTCGTCGCTGCACTGCAACAGATGGTCGACAGCGGCGCCTACGATACGATCATGAAGAAGTGGAGCCTCGGCCCACTGGCGGTCAAGACCGTCAAGGTTAACGACGCTGCCAGCATGCCGGCGGAGTGACGCTCATGGCACTGTTCACCATGCAGACAACGACAATGAGCCTGCCGCCACCGGCCATGAGGTCGATCAAGTGGGGACAGGTCGCAACCGGTGCTAGCGCGATCCTCGCGTTGGTTCTGCTTGGCAGTGCCGTCGCGCAGAGCCAGAGCGTTCAGTGGTCCGAGATTCCGCGCTACCTCGTGCATCCCTCGATTCTCCGCGGCGTTCTCCTCACGCTTGAACTGACGGCCGGCGCCATGGTCTTCGGCATAGGCCTTGGCTGCCTTCTCGCCGTCATGGCAACGTCGACGAACTTTGTCCTGAAGGCGATTGCCGCGGGCTTCGTCTGGTGGTTTCGCGGCGTGCCGCTGATCGTCCAGATTTTCCTCTGGTTCAACATCGCGCTCTTCATTCCGCAGGTTGGAGTGGGACACTACAGCATCTCGATCAACGATCTGGTCACGCCGGCGCTTGCGGGCTTCCTGGCGCTCGGACTTCACGAGGCCGCCAACATGTCGGAAATCATCCGCAACGGCCTGCTTGCCATCGACCGCGGGCAGCGGGAGGCGGCGACCGCACTCGGACTGAAGTCCCGGCAGACCTTCCGGACTGTCATACTGCCGCAGGCCGCACGCCTCATCATCCCCCCGACCGGCAACCAGGCGATCGGCATGTTGAAGGCAAGCGCCATCGTCTCCGTCATCGGCATGCAGGACCTGTTGACGCAGGCGCAGGCCATCTACGCCCGCAACTTCCTGGTGATCGAACTCTTGTTCGTCGCCTCGATCTGGTACCTCGCGATCACGACCGTGGCGTCGATCGGCCAGCACTATCTCGAAAAGAGCCTTCAGCCCAAATACCGCAATGGCAAGGACAAGACAGGTGGCGTCAAACGCGCCTGAGGATTGAGCGGACAACCAAGGGCCCCGCCAGAGCAGCGAGGCCCCATCAGGGAAATAACAAGGAGCACGACATGAAGCTTGGCATCGACAATATCAAACTGCCGGAATCGAAGAAGCGCGGCCCGCTCGGCAGCCTCGACCTCGTCAAGGAACTCGGACTTTCCGGCATCTTCTTCTCGACGGCGCTCGACATGAGCCCGACCCTCGACATCGGCGAACTGCGCGAGATCAGGGCGAAGGCTGACGAGCTCGGTCTTTACCTGGAAAGCGGTGTGGGCAATAT
>NZ_JBFUBG010000225.1:0-2491 GCF_056405875.1 Rhizobium sp. P1_E6
CACCCGTTCGACACCGCATGGCCGATCGACCATGGCTCGTTTGTTCCATGCACCCGGAACATTGTGTCACGGCCGTCCTGATAGAGATAAAGGGCTGCCGCACCAAGCGGGTTGAGCGGTCCGCCCGGCACGCCGTCGGCATACTGGATCAGACGGGGCTTGCGTTGCATCATGTCGACGGTAGGTTTCCAAGATGGCCACTCCGCCTTGTGGCCGATTGTGGCCTCGCCTTTGAAACTCAGTCCTTCCTGCCCGACCGCGACACCATAACGCGTCGCGCGGCCGTATCCCTCGACATAGTAAAGGTAACGTTCCGATGTGTTGACGACGATAGTTCCTGGCGGTTCGCTTCCATCGTAGGCGACCTCTTGACGCCGGTAACGGGGATTTTGATCGGGATCGCCTGCGAAGGCGGAACGCAGGCTCCAGTCCTCTGACCTATTGCACCCGGAAATCATCAAAGCAAGACTGCCCAACACAAGTCCCCGGCGTGTAACGTGGTGTTTGTCCATTTTCCCCTACCAAGCGATATAAGTCTGTATTCGTGATTCCTAATTAACATTGCAATGCTTTCTGTCCAAGRCTCTCCCCTTTGCGGAGAGCGTCGGCCGCGAATTATCCCGAAATAATCGAGAGCACCGCGTTGTGTTAACAACTATAAAATGTATAAGATCGAAGGGGACTACTATTGCAGAATGCGACGCCGTTTTCTGTGCCAACGGAATTTCCTGCAAACGTTTGACTCTGATCGATTATCAGCATGTGAAAAAGGAAGGATATGATGAAGCTGGGCCTTGAGGGAAAAGCCGCCATCGTTACCGGCGGAGGTTGTGGTATAGGCGCCGCTGTGTCTCAGCAACTCGCGGATGAGGGCGCTGAGGTTGTTGTTGCCGATCTGAATGCGGAAGCCGCGAACAGCATCGCAGACGCGATCTGTTCGCATGGAGGCCAGGCCCACGCGTTTGCCGTTGATGTCAGCGATGCACAAGCTGTGGAGACGTTGGTCGCATTCACCGTCGAGACATGCGGCGGCCTGCATCTGGCGGTCAACAATGCCGGGGTCGACGGGCCTCGAAAAGCGACGGCAGATTACCCACTCGACAACTGGCACACGTTGATGAACGTCAATCTCAACGGAGTTTTTTACTGTATGAAATACGAGATCGGCGCCATGCTGAGACGGGGCGGAGGCGCTATCGTCAATGTCTCTTCCGTTCTCGGCTCTGTCGGATTGCCGACGACACCGGCATACACAGCGGCGAAACACGGAGTTGTTGGACTCACGAAGGTGGCCGCGATCGAGTATGCGAGAATGGGTATCCGCATCAATGCAGTCGGGCCAGGCTGGATCGAAACGCCGCTTTTATCGGAGCATTTGGAAGTCGCCAGCACTCGACGCATGGCAGCGCTTCAGCCAATGGGCAGGCTCGGGAAGCCGAAAGAGGTGGCCGCTCTTGTGTGTTTCCTCTTGTCCGAACAGGCCAGTTTTATCACTGGAAGCTGCCATTTGGTCGACGGAGCCTATACCGCCCACTAGTTGTTTGCTATCGGCATTTGATGGTGCGCTGCTCTCTTTGTAGTGAACCGCCGGCGGAAAACTTTTGGGATGATCGGCCCACTCGTGACTCCCGGTGCAGTGAGGATCTTGTGGCCACCTGGCTTTCATAGTCCTTAATATTCAGAGGGCCGTGCGGTCTTCTCCGAGGCCGTTCACCAGCAATTACTCCGTATGGATGTGGCCGTCCTATATGTTGCAGCGGCGGCAGATTTTCTGCAAGACCGAGTGCTGGTCACACGTCAGTGTGTTCAACGTCCTTGGCAGCGAATTGGAGAATGACCAGCGGGTCGTTCGTGCGCTCGCTTGCCAGAACTTTACCTCAAGCAAACATGACGATGCAGCAACGTTTTCAACGCCATAGGGTGCGAGCACGACGGTACTCAGGATTGTATCTTGATTGAGGATTGACAAAACAAAATTCTCAGCTGTAGGCGATTGCCGGCAAGGAGCACCGTCTTTTCACGTCGAGAAATCAACCTTTGGTGTGGTTATTTTTGATAATATAATTATAAGTTGTTACTTGCCGCGATGCGCCCATGGGTCCACAATTTAACCCTATAGCTTATACCGGAGGTAGCATTGTCCGCCAGCCATCTGCGAGCGCATTCAGCGGCCGCTGCTGGATCGGAGCTTTAATTGCACGAGGAGACAAGCATGGCATTGCCTGCGGGGAGCGGGTGATCTTAAGCGGGGTTGGCAACATCATGCACGCGAATTTCCTTGTTTCGCTGACCGCTCAGTGAATGCTACGCTGCGCTTTGTCGAAAACGGGCCCACGGTGAGTGGAGTGCCCCCCATTTCGCCGGACAGATCAGCTATTGAGACAATGCTTTGATGAACTCCCTTGGGGAGGCCATTTTCAGCGCTGAGTGTGGGTGGATTTCATTATAGTCTTCGATCCATCCGTCGATCTTCCGGAGGGCTGTTGCGGCG
>NZ_JBFUBG010000226.1:0-2410 GCF_056405875.1 Rhizobium sp. P1_E6
TCCCACCCTTTCAACAATCGAGTAATGCCTTTTACCGGCATAGCGATCTGGCTCGGGGYCGCGCTTCTGCTGGTTCTATGGGCCTTGAAATACCTCAATCCTCACGGATAGCTTCATCCGCTGTTTATCGGATGCGCAAGTGCGAAGGTCTGTGACGTTGTTTACAAAGGGAAAAAATCCCGCTCCAAGCACTCCACACAATGGAGCGCATCTGGCATACCGACCTGATATCGACGGACTACGCGCCCTTGCCATCCTGCCGGTCGTACTTTTCCATGCTGAAATTCCCGGCATCAGCGGCGGATTCGTCGGCGTCGATGTCTTTTTCGTCATCTCCGGCTATCTGATGTCGTCGCTGATCGCCGGCGAGATGGCGAAAGGCGAGTTCAGCCTCCTGAATTTCTATCAACGGCGCATCCGCCGTATCTTCCCGGCCCTCTTTGCGATGATGGCGGCTTGCGCCATCGTCGCCTGGTTCGCCCTCATGCCTCTGGAGCTTTCATATTTTGCCAGGAGCATGACAGCCGCCGCCCTCTTCATGTCGAACGTTCAGTTTGCAAAAGAGGTGGGCTATTTCGATATTGGCGCGCAGATGAAGCCGCTGCTGCATACGTGGTCGCTTGCGGTCGAAGAGCAATTCTATATCGCCTTTCCCCTCGTCATGATCCTGTTTCAGAAGGTCGCGCCGCGGCGAATGGTTCCCTTCGCGCTTGTCGCCTTCGCCGCATCGTTCGCCGCCGGTATCGGTGTTTTGAACAGCGATTCGACAGCGGGCTTCTACCTTTCGCAATACCGGATCTGGGAACTTTTGATCGGCGTCATCATCGGCCTCAAGGCCATCCCCGAGGTGAAAAACGAGACGGGTCGGCAGGCATTGGCGGCTATCGGCCTCGTACTGATCGGCATTGCGATTTTCACCTTTACGGAGAAAACGCCCTTTCCGGGTTACGCCGCATTGCTGCCCTGCCTGGGCGCCGCCTTCATCATCCATGCGCGCGCAGGCAGCGGCATCGTCGGTCGACTTCTTTCGCGGCGGCCGCTGGTCTTTATCGGGCTGATTTCCTATTCGCTCTATCTCTGGCATTGGCCGATTATCGTCTTCACCCGCTATTTCGCGGGTCACGAGCTGACGCCGCTGCTGCGGTGCGCCGTGATCCTGGCATCGATGCTTGTTGCGGTCGCCTCCTGGCGGTTCATCGAAAGGCCGTTTCGTGGAAATTGGGGGCTGCTCACCGGCAAGCGGCTGCCGGCAATCGCGGCCGCACTGATTGGGCTTACGGCCGGCGCAGGGCTGCTTCTGGTCATGAGTGGTGGCGCACCGGGCCGATTGCCGGCCGACGTTCGGTCAATCTATGCGGCCACCTATGACCGAAGCCCCTTTTACATGGACGGCTGCTTTACCGAGTCGGATCACGAAGGCCCGTCAAACGCCGATATCGAAGCCGGCAAGGTCTGCGGCCTGGGCGATCCGAATGATGCTGGCCCCGACTTTCTGGTGTGGGGCGACTCGCACGCTGCTGCGATGGCACCGGGCATCGATGCCGCCGCCACTGCTGCGGGCTTTGGCGGCAGGTTCGCTGCACATGCGTCATGCCCTCCGCTGACCGACGTTGCGCTTGCGGGCAAAAACGATACGCGACGCTGCACGGCCTTCAACGATTCAGTGCGCGACCTCATCAAGCGGGAGCATATTCCACTGGTGTTCATGCTCGCCTATTGGCCGAAATACGTTCACAATTCAGAACTACCGAACCAGGGGGACTATTTCGATCCTTCAATTCCCCCGTCTGTGGCCGATTACTCGACACCGATCGCCGCGGCCCTGGACAAGACTCTCGCCGAGCTGAAGCAGGAAGGCGTCACGGTCGTGCTGGTTATGGACGTGCCCGAGATGGGGCATTTCGTGCCCGAGGCTCTTGCCAAGGCCAAGCTCGACGGCACTTCGACGGATATCGCCCCACCCCTGTTCTACGTCGCCGAACGGCAGGCGCTCGCCCGCGCGATGCTGGAGAAATATGCCGATCAATATGGTGCAATCGTCGTCGATCCGCTGCCGGCCTTTTGCAACAACGATCGTTGCCACGCCTCGCAAAGCGGCGTGCCGCTTTACATGGATGCCGACCACATCACGGCGTCAGCAGCCAAGAGCCTCTTTTATCTCTTCGCGCCCGTTTTCAAGATGGCGCAAAACATTTGAGATCGCAGCGGGTCGCCGGTTGGAGCGTTCGTAGCGCTTCGTCGATACGCCGGCCAGCATCGCGAGGATGCTTGCGGTGCGTACATTCCCGGCACCGGTAGCCGGTCGAACTTCCAAAGGACCGCATCGACGCTGTCTTCCTCGCCCGGGCGATCATCTGCCCGTTGACGATCCGGCCGCGCTCGATGAAATCCGAAAGCGCCTCTATGAGCG
>NZ_JBFUBG010000227.1:0-2380 GCF_056405875.1 Rhizobium sp. P1_E6
GGCCTGATCCGGCGTCTTCCGGTCAAGGGATGAATGTGGGCGTCGGCTGTTGTACAACACGACGACAGAACACCCACGGGACCGAGGTTCGCGAGCTTTTGTATCCGTGGCATCCCTGGTCCAGGCGGCTCGTTCACGTGCATGATTCGGTGTCCAAAGGGACGCATATTTTCCGCTGCAGCCTTTCTGGTTCTTCTTCTGGTCGACTTCTTGAGGTCCCGTCGTGGATGTTCGACCGATCAGTGAGTGGTTGTTGGCGCAGCCTGCCGGTTCCGCACGTCGATCTCGCAAGCCTGCATATTTTGGCAAGATTGCTGAAGGACGCTGATGCCTCATCGCAATCTTCGGTAATGGGCGCAGCATTGGTCTCTCACGAAACGAGTCGGAGAGATGTTCATGCCTCGCCAGCCCATGACATGCCAGTTCGATCTGTTCTCGGCCCCGCAGCGGGGAAAGACGGCAGGGACGCCGCAATGGCCGGAGTTGCCGGAGGAGACCCGCCAAGCGTTGACGGTGCTCATCGTGCGGCTGTTCGTCGATCACGCAAAGTGCGGACATGCCTCCCAACAGAAGGAGGCCGGTCATGATGCATGAGAAGATCGGGCCGCATCATCTGGAGCGGAAGGCCATCCTCTATGTTCGGCAGTCCTCGGCTCACCAGGTTCTGCACAATCGAGAGAGCAGCGCCCTCCAATACGCCATGCGCGACCGTCTGGCAGCGCTTGGATGGTCACATATAGAAACGGTGGACGACGACCTTGGTCGTTCGGCCGCCGGCGGCGTGACYCGCGCTGGATTTGATCGGATGGTGGCGGAAGTCTGCCTTGGCAAGGTCGGCGCCGTGGCCGCGCGTGAGGTATCGCGCTTCGCCCGGAACAGCCGCGATTGGCAGCAACTCATCGAGATGTGCCGCGTTGTCGATACCGTCCTGGTCGATCAGGAAGCAGTTTATGCGCCCCGCCAGGGCAACGACCGCCTGCTCTTGGGTTTGAAGGGCAGCCTCAACGAATATGAACTCGATCTCTTGCGTCAGCGTTCCCTTTCCGCCCGCTATGAGAAGGCTCGCCGCGGTGAGCTCGTCGTCACTGTTCCGGCCGGCTTCGTAAAGGCCGGTGATAGGATCGAGAAGGATCCCGACCGACGCATCCAGGAAGCCATCGCACTCGTCTTCAACAAGGTCACCGAACTCGGGAGTGCCCGGCAGGCCTTGCTATGGTTCCTTGAGCAGGGGTTGGACCTGCCCGTCAGGTGCGCCAACGGTGACGTCATCTGGCGCAGGCCAAATTATGCCACCATCCACCGGATGATTGCGAACCCGATCTACGGCGGCGCTTATGCTTATGGTAAGAGTCGTTCCGTACCGGGATACGATGGCCGATCTGGAATTCGCCGCAAGGCGCGTGATGAATGGCTTGCCCTGATCCCGGACGCGCACGAAGGTTACATCAGTTGGGAACGGGCGGAGGAGATCCGCAAGATGGTCAGCGACAATGTACCGGCCAGTCGCCATCATGGAGCGCCGAAGCATGGCGACGCTCTGCTTGCCGGTCTGTTCCGCTGCAAAAGGTGCGACCGGAAGCTGACGGTTCGTTACACAGGCGCCAACCATAACATCCCGCGCTATTCCTGTTGGCGCGGTCTACTCGATAATGGCGAACCACGTTGCATCGCCTTCGGCGGTCTGCGGGTCGATGATGCGATCGAGGAGGCGCTGCTCGGCGTGGTCGAACCAGGAGCCATTGCCGCCGCCATCGAGGCGGAACGCAATATGGCCAGCCAACGCGATCAGGTTCAGGATGTCCTGCTTCGCGACCTCGAGGCAGCACGCTATGGAGCCGACCGGGCATTCCGGCAATATGACGCGGCCGATCCGGAGAACAGACTTGTAACGTCTGAGCTCGAAGCGCGCTGGAATAAGACACTCGCACGCGTCGGCGAGATCGAGGCCAGGATTGCCAAACATCGGACAGTTACGCCGCAGCCGTTCCCCATGTCCGCATCACAGGTAACCGCACTTGCGGGAAACCTTCGCACCGTCTGGACGGCGCCGACAACCGATGCAAGGCTGAAGAAGCGCATCGTGCGCACGCTCATCAATGAAGTGGTCGCCGATCTCGATGATGGAACCTCTGAGATCGTCCTCGTCATTCATTGGGTTGGAGGCGTCCACACCGAGCTGCGCCTGCCGAAGCGACGCCGTGGCCAAAGAAACGCGACCCCTGACGACATTGTCGACGCTGTCAGACAGCTCGTCTTGATCGCCAATGATGATGTGATTGCCGGTGTCCTCAATCGCAACGGACTGACGACCGGCAATGGCAATCGCTGGACACGGGAGCGGGTCACCGCGCTGAGGTCATATCGCAAGATTCCGGTCTTC
>NZ_JBFUBG010000228.1:0-2366 GCF_056405875.1 Rhizobium sp. P1_E6
CTTCCATCCCATCGATTTCGCACTGCTCTTCTGTGGTTGCCGTCCGTTGCGCAAGTAGTTTCTGACCTTTTTTGAGGTGTGATCGAGTGCGGTCTTCTGTCAGGCCTTTCTTTGCGGCACTTTCAGAGGCCGCCGGCCGGTATGGTGATCTGCGGATCCGGCCCAAATCTTGTTCCCGAGCTCGTGGCTCCAAGAGCAGTACTGGTTTTCCCGATCCAGATCGTTTCGATCATGCGCCCATTCGGGTCATCGACTTCTCACACCTCCTAGCCGGTCCTGGTTATCCGTAGCGGTTCCGGGTCACGCCATAATTGCCAGAGCCGGGTCTCTATAATCTTCCTGCTTCGTCAGCATGGCCCATATATTCCGCGCCATTTTGTTCGCCAGTGCGATAGCCACCAGCATCTTCGGCTTCTTTGCGAGCATCCGTGAAAGCCACGATCCGTGCACCGGCGGTTTGCGACCCGCCCAACTTACGCAGGTCATCGCACCGATGATCAGAAGTCTGCGAATGTCGGCCTGTCCGGCCTTCGATACCCGGCCGAGTCGTTCCTTTTCGCCCGACGAAAATTGTCGGGGAACGAGACCAAGCCAGGCTGCGAAATCTCGGCCGCACCGGAAATTCTCCATCGCTGGCGCGAAGGCTTCTACCGCCAGTGCGACCAGCGGACCCACGCCTGGCATCGTTTGAAGTCGATGCGCGATTCCACTCTGCCGAGACAGGTCCACGAGCTTCTTGGCCTTCTCCTTAATCCGGGCTGTCTTCTCGTCGATCTGAGCCAGAAGATCACGGCACTCCTCCCGCACGAGTTCAGGCAGGTCGATCTCAGCCCTCTCAACGATCGCTTCAATGCGCTGGATGTGAGCAATGCCCTGTGGAATGGCCTGGCCATATTCATAGAGAACAGCAGGCAAAGCGTTCACCAATTCCGTTCGCTGGCGGACAATCCGCTCGCGCGCCCGGAACAGAACCGCCCGAGCTTGCTGATCCGCAGTTTTGGGCGGGACGAAACGCATTTCGGGCTGACGGGCCGCGATGACGATTGCTTCAGCATCGGCGGCGTCGTTCTTCTGGCGCTTCACGAAAGGGCGGACATATTGCGGAGCGATCAGCCTGACCTCGTGCCCCACTTTGACCAACTCACGGGCCCAGTAATGGGCGCTACCGCAGGCTTCCATAATCACAATCGTTGGCGGCTGTTCCGACAGGAAGCGGAGAAACTGTCCTCGTGACAGTTTCTTTCGATACCGTACTTCGCTCGTCATCGTTGCTGCGTGCAGCACGAAAACATTCTTTGCCAGATCCACCCCGATCATCGTGTCTTTCATTTTGCCGTCTCTCCGTCCTGTAGACTACAACCACATCATCTTGGCATATTGCAATGCCGTGAGGGGAGGACGGCAACCACCCCATCTTGTTCTGATCCCGGAAGAGCCGGATGGCGCACCATCATCGGCTCGGATTAGTGGTAGGCAGTGTCTCGATCACGCATTGACCAAGGTGCCCATGCTTTGTGGAGGTTCTGTTCGAAGGTGGCAGACACCGCCTGGTATCAAAACCTAGTTGGGTGAGCGCAGGTAAAAGGYCATCGGCACTGACGGAAGATGATGTTCCGAACTAGACATTAACAGCAGGCGATTGATCGCATTGTCCTGGATTCCACCCGCTGGAACGAGACACGTTATTCTTGCCATGGTGGCCTCGATGCCAGCCTGTCTAATCAGTTTTTGAGCGACATGATGCGTGCTGGAAAACCGTGCGGCAATACTGGCTTCCAGATTGGGCTTCGCAACTGCTTCCGGCACGGCAAGCCTGGAAAGGTATTTGACGCTTTCGCGGATCACACGGCAGTAGCCGGAAAACCTGCTGTCCGCCACTAACCCGTGTATTGAGGTGTAATCCTCGGGAAATGCGAACTCTGATTTCTCTATGTTTTCTGCGAGGGTGGGAAGAGACCGGCGATATTTTCGGCTTTTGCGAGCGACCGCATGCGTGATCTCCTGCCAGCGATTAGGGCTGTCGGTGAAAATAACCGCCCCGATCGCTTGTGCCAGATACATTGCCATCTCGTAGTTAGGTGCGAGTCGTGTTTGGCTCAGTTCTCCGTTTTGTTCGCCGCCCTCGATTGTAGCGTGGAGGGCCGCCAACTGGTCTCGCTCCCTGTCTTTTTTCATACCCACAAGGATGTTCTCGACCTCCTTCGAGCCTATACCGAGGTATGTCTTGATGACATGGGCCCGGAGGACGTCTTGTGGCATGGAAGTGATGCTCCGCGATGTATCAGCCTTCATCAGGGCCTCGATGCGAGGGTCCTTAACTCGCTCGATCCCTTTTGAATGCGCCTCGGCCAGCGCAGTCCTCTGTC
>NZ_JBFUBG010000229.1:0-2313 GCF_056405875.1 Rhizobium sp. P1_E6
GACCTGGGTCGATGAACCGGGCGCCTGCACCGACTTCTGCGTCACGCGGCCCATCTGGTCGTAGGTCAGGAAGGTGACCGCACCACGGGCGTCGACCTGCGAGACGAGCCGGTTCGCATCATCATAAGCGTAAGACCAATTCCCAAGGTCAGGATCACTCGCCGTCAGACGGTTGCCGAGCAGGTCGTAGGTATAGGTCCAGGTCGCTCCACTTGGATCAACAACCTGTTTCAGATGGCCGAGCGCATCAAAAGTCGCGCTGTAGCGGAAAACAAATCTGCCATCGCGCTGCTCTCCTGCAACGATGACATTCTCCCACACATTGTAGTTCAAAGTACGATGATGTTGCTGTTCGTCACCAAAATCCACGTAAAAGACATCGATGTTATCGGTACCAGGAACTGGATCAATATATGTGTAATAGTCGTATGTCTTGTAGGTACTGTCGGGATTGACGCTCTTCGTAATCCGGTCGAGCGCGTCGTAGCTGTTGACCGTCCACTGCGCCGTTTCACCGGCAAAGCGCACGATCGATGTTTGAAGCACATTACTGCGGGCATCATAGATCGTGTCGGTGATGCGGGCAGGGCCGGTTGCCGTATCGCCCGAGGTCTCCACCCGCCACGGGCGGCCAAGCCCATCATAATAGGTGCACGTGTAGCTCTCGCCGGTGCCAGACGTCAGCGGCTTTGAGACGACGACCGCCTGCAGCGCCGGATTGCCCTCGTTCGCATAGCGGGTGTTGATGTAGTTCCCGGATCCCGAATGCGTATAGCCGCTGGGGCGGCAATAGGCGTCATAGGTGAACGTCTCGACGATGCCGTTCGGATCGGTCTTGGTCGACGGCAGGCCGCAGACGGGATCATAGGCCGTCGTCGACACGAAGCGGGGGTCTGCCGGCTGGCCGCCATTGGCGAAGTATTTGGGGCTGCGCTCCGTGACCGGATAGAGATGGTAGGTTGGATCGTAATCCCATTCGGTGCGGTTTTTGGCACCGTCCGTCTCCGAGATCCGGTTGCCATAGGCGTCATAGGTATAGGTACTCGTCACCCATCTCTGTGGCGCGACGACCGCCGCATAGGCGAGTTTTTGCGTCAGATTGCCCTGGACCGGTGAGGCCGTGTAGTCGCTGCCACCGTCATAGACATAGCGCTCATACTTCAGTGTCGTTGCCGTGGCGGCATCGAAGCCACCAGAGCGCACGCCGATGGCCGTCGGCAGCGACGTGATGAACTTCGTCGTGTTCGGGGCATAGSTRTAGSTCGTCCAGCGCTCGTCGCCGGCGACATCCTTGCGGCCGTATTCCTTCAGTTCSGTGACGTTGTGRTAGGCRTCRAAMACYCGCTCGGTGCGCTGGGTCAGCGCATAGGGATTGTAGAGCGTCGTCTCTGTCGCGGTGTTTTTAGCCCAATAGGGCTCGGAGCTGACATTGACCTCATAGGTCTCCGAGATCATCTTCTTGGCGTTACCCGCACCATCCCTCCAGACGATCGTCTCCGGCAGCCCGTAGCTTGCCCGGTCCAGCCGATAGGCGGTATCCACTCTCGGACGTGACGTCTCGCCTGGCACCGCCGGCATGGTTGCAGTGACGACGCGGAAGCCAAGGAACTTGCGATCCGTCGTGTCGTAAAATCCGCGGTCGTAGGAATAGTCGGTGGTAGCGACTGCGCCACGGCCGTCATTGACGGTCACCCGTGTCGCCGGATGCATGACGAAGGGCAGGTAGGCGACGGGGAACCGCGTCGACGGCGTGTAGTCGACCGAAACCGTCCCGCCCGTTTCAAGCGTCACAGACCGCAGCAGATTGGGATTGCCGGTGCCGGCATTCGATACACTGACGGTCGAGGCGGAACTGGAGAAGTCGGGCAGTCCGTCACCGTTGAAGTCACCCGATATCGCAGATCCCGTGAAGGTCTGTCCGAAGGGCTGCGCTGTGGTGCCGGCGGTCCCAGTCTGAAGGCTGTAGGCCCACATGCTGCGATAAGTCGAAGTTGTCGCGGAAGTCGAGGTCACCAGTTCCATCTCGCCGTCATTGTCCATGTCGCGCAGCACGGGTGCGCCTGTCAGCGGCAGACCGTTGACGAGATTGACGTAGCTGCTGCCGGCGGACAGCCAGATGTCGACTAGGTAGCCCGAGCCATTAGGATAGGAACGAACGACGTCGCTCGCACCGTCGCCGTTCACATCTCCTACGACGCAGCCAGACGCACAATTAGCGCCGAACGCCACGTTTGCCCAGGCACCGTTTACAACACGCGAGATGTACGGGGTAGCGCCGGCATAGAACACCCCTTGCCTACCATTGCCATTGAC
>NZ_JBFUBG010000230.1:0-2295 GCF_056405875.1 Rhizobium sp. P1_E6
CCCGAATGTCAGAGCCAATCGTACCACCGGTCTTGACGAATGGTTCCATGACGACAGCGCCAGTGTAGTCGATTTCGCGGAGTGCGAGGCCTATCTCGTGCCAGGGTATTCTGCCTTTCCCGGGCACGCGGCGATTGCTCTCTCCAGTGTGAAAATGACCTAGCAAGGGGCCAGCGGTGCGGATGGCATCGCCGAAACTGTCTTCCTCGATGTTCATATGGAAGGTATCGAGCATCACCTTGACGTTTGATTTGCCGACATCCTTCACGAAGGCAACGCCTTCAGCGGCTGTGTTCAGGACGTGGTTTTCGAACCGGTTCAGCACCTCGAGGCAAAGGTTTATGCCCAGGTTGTTTGCGAAGTCTGCAATGCCATGAATGCCCTCGACACCACGCGCCCGATCACCGGCTTTGTCGATCGGCTGCGAGTAATCAACCGGCCAGTACGAGTGGAGTGCACCGCCGATCGTCTTGATATCAAGCTTGGCTACGTTGGTGAGAGTTTGCTCGAAAAACGCCTTGCCAGCTGCCCGTATCGCACTGTCAGGCGACGACAGGTTTTTGGACCTGGAAGGACCAATCCCCGCGGTCAGAATGATACCGTTGTCCTTCGCGCTCTGCTTGATCGCTGCGAGATCTGCATCGCTATATTCATTGATGTGATGCGCGGCGACTTCGAGAATGTCGAACCCGAGCTTCGCCACCTTTTCGACGTACGGGCCAAACTTGGCGCTCCATTCATGCTCCCAGTAGGAGTAGTAGATTCCGTATTTCATAAGAGTCTCCCTTAGGTTTCAGCTGTATTGGTTGGTGGCTGGCAGGACCGCGGCGCCGACGAAGGCGGCAACGAGACCTTGAGCCGAAGCAGCGAACCGAAAGCCGTTCGGTCCGACATGGCTAGTTGTTGTCGATGCGTCGGTCGGGCTCAGCACTGCCAGAGATGATGGCAAGACCGTTTGGCAGATCGTTCTCTTCGACCTTGCGATTGATTTCCGTCGGATCGAGCCCGAAGGACCGCCAGCGATCCTGGAGCCGTTTGCGTAGATTGTCCTCGCTGACATCCACGAAGACAGTGAAGTCAAAAATTGGTTTGAGCCTGCCCCACGGCGCTTGGCGGGAAAGAAGGTAATTCCCTTCACAGACAATGATATCAGTTGATTGCGGGATTAGACTTCCACCGGCACGGGCGATTTCGATCGAACGATCAAACACGGGGACGGCGACGACGTCGTCTTCGTTTGCCTTGAGTCGCTCGAGCATCCGACGGAACCCGTGCGCGTCGAAGGTGTCGATGGCTCCCTTAAACGGCCGTCGGCCCATCTGTTCCAAGACGACATCGTCGTAGTGATAGCCATCCATGGGGAACAAAGCCGCATTGACACCATGATCCGCCTTGAGCCGTTGCACGATCCGCTCGGCAAGAGTTGATTTTCCCGAACCGGGTGCACCTGCAATGGCGATCAACACTCTCTTGCCGCCACTTTCAGATAGCCGTTCAGCGGCGACCCTCGCGATCTCACCCGCGTTTTCTTCAATATTGCTCAAGGAACTCCTCCCTTAATTTCGGCCTGGCGCACTAAGGCCTATGCGCCAAAGCCTTGCATTCCGTATTGCGCAGCCTTGCCGCGCAGAAACGAGAGACCGCTTCCCATGACTTCCTCTTCGTCGCGAGCAACCGGACGCCAGGTGGAAATGTCGCCGGCCATCTCGCGCGGCATGCTGACAAAGCTCTCCAGGACAAGAGCGCCTTTGAAGCCGATTGCTGAAAGGGCAACGAAGATCGAATCCCAGGGTACGTTGCCTGCACCGGGGGTTCCGCGATCGCTTTCCGACATGTGCATGTACTTGAGGTGATCGCGAGCGGCGAGAATGCCGTTGGCGGCCCCCTTTTCCTCAATGTTCATGTGGAATGTGTCCAGATGGACGAAGACGTTGTCCATTCCGATCCGCTCGACCAGCGCCGCGGCCTGCTCCGCGGTGTTGACGAGATGGTTTTCGTAGCGGTTTACCGCTTCGACGCCGAGCTGGATGCCCTTGGACTTAGCGCGTCGCGCCGCCGCCTCGAGGGCGCGGGTAAGGTTGTCGTACTCAGCCTCGGTTGGCAGCGAGCCGGTTCGTTCGTTGGTACCACCAAACGTCACTCCGGTGAGTGCCTCAGCGCCCATCTCGGCGGCCTTGTCTATTGCTACTTCAAGATGGCGGATGGCGGCCTCTGGTCGCTWTGAGGCCCAAGCCGCCTCAGGAAGCACGAGCGAGCATGCTGCCCTGATCCTGTTCTTTGCCAAAAGCGAACGGG
>NZ_JBFUBG010000231.1:0-2226 GCF_056405875.1 Rhizobium sp. P1_E6
GGTGTGCTCGGCGTCTACAGAGGGTGCGTCGACCAATGGGATTTCAATGAACCCGAGCTGGTACTTCTTTGCACCGGCAATGGCCCGCTCCGCTCCTGCGCGGTCCCAGTTCATTGTCCACATGCTTGCGTGAATTCCAAAACCCTGCACGGTTCATCCCCTCTTTCTGCGTGAGGCCCTGTAGGCCGAAACGATGGTTCTGGCGGCCATGACCACGATCATCAGAACGCCCCAGAGCGCGGTTGCGAGATGTTGATTTGCCCCCATCAGGTTGAGACCCGATGACAGGAGTTGGAGCACGATGAGTGCAACGAAGACCGGCAGCACGCGGCCAAAACCGCCAAACGGATTGATCCCGCCCAGAAATGCAGCAAGCACCGTGATAAGTAGGTAAGATTCGCCGTGTCCGACGCGGACGGAATTGAAGCGGGCAAGCATGATCACCCCAGCAACGGCGCACATCAGCCCGGACAGCATGTAGACAAGGACCAGGATGCGACGGGTGTTCAAGCCGGAATAGCGAGCTGCCTCGATGTTGGAGCCGATCATCAGCAAGCCGAAACCGAGCTTGAAGCGCGTCAGCAAGAGCTGCCATAGACCAACACAAACGATGAAGATCATCAGCGGGATCGGGAAGCCGAATATCTGTCCGTGCCCGATCGGAGCGATGAAGCTCGGAAAACCGGAAACGTCCCCGCCTCGTGTGAGAAACTCCCCCAGGCCGCGCAGGAAGATCATCATCGACAGCGTCACAAGGATCGGATGGGCACGCGTATAGGCGATCGCCGCACCGGTCATCAGTCCCGCGGCGCCACCGGTGGCAAGCGCAGCCAAGATGCCAAGAAGAAAGGCGAACGGAGGCGCATCCACTCCGCCGTATGATTGCATCACCCACGCAGCGGCAAGACCCGACAGATTGGCGGTGAATGTAACCGAGAGATTGATGCCGCCAGTCAAAAGCGGAAGCAGCATCGCCAGCGTAAGGAGGCCCAATTCCGGAAGCTGGAATGCGACGGAGCCGAACGTTGCAGCGGAGATGAAGTTGTTTGCTGCAAGACCGAAGATGATCATTACGGCCAGGAAGGCGATGGCCGGACCCATCATATCAGCGCCGAAGGTGGCATTGAACCTTTGAGCCATGGCTTTCATTGGTGTGTGCTCCCTCTGCTGGTGCCGCCCTTGGCAAGGAACGGCAGGAGCTTGTCGATCCGTGCGGAAGACAGCGTGATGGCGATGAGGATGATCGCACCGACGATCATCTTGAATGCGAATGGCGAGACACCCATGAGGTTAAGGCCGTTCTGAGTGATCGAAACCATCAGCACACCCAGGACACATCCGATGACGGACCCTTTCCCGCCACCCAGCCGGGCCCCACCGAGAACTGTGGCGGCCAGGACATCGAGTTCACGACCATAGAGAGCGTTGGGAACGACTTCTTCGGCGTAGTGGGCCTGCATCAGTCCGGCGATACCCGCCATGAGGCCCAGCCAGCCGAACGAGATGTAATGCATGGCTCCGATGTTGATACCGAAGCGGCGTGCACCCTCGGGATTGTCGCCGAATGCGTAGAGCTGACGTCCAATGGTCGTGCGGGAAATCATGAACCAGGTTGCCACGCAGCAGAGGATCATGACGACGACTGGCAGAGTAAGCTCCACCCACGAGCCATCGGCCATCTCGTGCTCGTAGAAGACAACCCGTGTGGTCAGCCACTCAGGCAAGTCGTAGATCGACACGCCCTTGGTGAAGAACATCAGGAGCCCGAAGAAGATGTTGAACGTGGAGATCGTCGCGACGATTGAGATGATGTGAAGCCGATAGACCAGAGCTGCGTTGATCAGACCAAGGCCGATCCCAACGGCTCCAGCGATGATGAAACCTTCGGCCCAGTTTCCGCCGCCCAATGCACCCAGTGCGAGCGCGGTCACGTATTGGACCACCGACGCGGCAACGGCGAAGGAAATGTCGATCCCGCCTGAAATCAGGACTACGAGAAGTCCGACGGCGAAGATGATGTTGACGGCCGAGACGTTCAGCACGTCGAATGCATTCGAAACCGTAAGAAACCGGTCAGTTCCAAAGGACAGTCCGACGCATAGCACGATCATGACCGCCAGAAGCGTGGATTCTGTTGTGTGTCCAAGGATCAATCTACGCATAGACGGCGGCCTCCAGTTCGGCGAGCGACACGCTTCGGGGGTCGTAGGTCGCGTGGATTTTGCC
>NZ_JBFUBG010000232.1:0-2222 GCF_056405875.1 Rhizobium sp. P1_E6
GATAGATATAGGTGTTGCGAACCATGAACTCCTTGAGGATGTCGTTCTGGATCGTGCCGGACAGCATGGCCCGGGAAACCCCCTGCTCCTCGCCGGCGACGATGAAATTCGCGAGAATCGGAATGACCGCGCCATTCATGGTCATGGAGACCGACATGTCCTGCAGCGGAATGCCGTCGAACAGGATCTTCATATCCTCGACGCTGTCGATTGCCACGCCCGCCTTGCCGACGTCGCCGACGACGCGTGGATGGTCGCTGTCGTAGCCACGATGGGTGGCGAGATCGAAGGCGACGGAAAGGCCTTTTTGGCCGGCGGCGAGGTTGCGCTTGTAGAAGGCATTGGACGCCTCGGCCGTCGAAAAGCCGGCATACTGGCGGATCGTCCAGGGACGGCCTGCATACATCGTGGCGCGCGGGCCTCGCACAAACGGCGCAAAACCCGGCAAGGAATCGAGATGGTCGATCGCCTTGAGGTCGTCCCGGGTATAGAGCGGCCTGATCGCTATTCCCTCAGGCGTCTCCCAGGTCAAGGAATCGACCGGCGATTTCAGCTCCCGCGTTGCCAATGCCTCCCAATCGGCGAGCGTCTTGTCGGAAGACATCACTCAAACTCCATGATCAATTCATCGACCGCAAAGCTTTGGCCGGCAGTGGCTGCCACACGTTTGACGACGCCGCGCCGTTCGGCACGCAGCGTGTTTTCCATCTTCATCGCTTCCACCGTGGCAAGAACCTGCCCGGCCTCGACCGCGTCGCCTTCCTTCACGGCAACATGGGTGATGATGCCGGGCATCGGGCAAAGCAGCATCTTGGAGGTGTCGGCCGCCTGCTTGACGGGCATCAGCGCGGCAAGCTGGGCAACCCGGGGTTCGCGCACATGGGCAATGATATCCATGCCCCGCCAGCGCAGCCGGATACCGGTGCCCGAGGTCGAGATCTTCACGCCTATCTCATCGCCATCCAAACGGAAGACCGCATGGCCCTGGCCGGGCTTCCAGGGGCTTTCGACACGCACCGTGGTTCCGTCGAATCCGACCGTCGCAACCTCGCCCGATCGGTCGATCGATAGAGCGAACGAATGGTCGCCCACCTTCGCCACCCAATCGCGACCAATGATACGGCGATGATTGCCGATCGTTCCCGAAATCAGTGCTGCGCGGCTCTGGACGGCATGATTGATGAACGCTGCGACCGCGGCCAGCTTGCCGGCAGACACCACATCGGCAACGACGCCATGAAATCCGTCTGGAAACTCTTCTGCGATGAAGGCTGTCGTGATCTTGCCGGAACGGAACCTGTCATGCTGCATGACGGCGGAGAGGAATGGCAGGTTATGGCCGATGCCCTCGACTTCGAAATCGTCCAGCGCTCGGCCCATCGCGTCGATAGCGGCCAGACGATCGGGCGCCCATGTGCATAGTTTGGCGACCATCGGGTCGTAATACATGGAAATCTCGCCGCCTTCGAAGACGCCGGTATCGTTGCGAACGATCGTACCGTCCGTCCGCTTGCCCTCCGCCGGCGGCCGATAGCGTGACAGCCGGCCGATTGAGGGCAGGAAGTTGCGGTAGGGATCTTCCGCATAAAGGCGGCTCTCGATTGCCCAGCCGGTCAGGGTGACGTCGTTCTGGCCAAAGCTCAGTTTCTCGCCTGACGCGACCCGGACCATCTGTTCGACGAGATCGATGCCGGTGATGAGCTCGGTAACAGGATGTTCGACCTGCAGGCGGGTGTTCATCTCGAGGAAATAGAAGTTCCTGTCGCCGTCGACGATGAACTCGACTGTGCCGGCCGAATGATAGCCGACTGCTTTCGCCAGGGCGACAGCCTGCTCGCCCATGGCCTTGCGTGTTGCCGCGTCGAGAAAGGGTGACGGCGCCTCCTCGATGACCTTCTGGTTACGCCGTTGGATCGAGCACTCGCGCTCGCCGAGATAAAGCACTGTGCCGTGCTTGTCTCCCAGCACCTGTATTTCGATATGGCGCGGCTGGGTCACAAACTTTTCGATGAAGATGCGGTCGTCGCCGAAGGAACTTTTGGCTTCGTTTTTCGATGACTGGAATCCCTCGCGGGCCTCCAGGTCGTTCCATGCGATGCGCATCCCCTTGCCGCCGCCGCCGGCAGAGGCTTTGATCATCACCGGATAGCCGATCGACGACGAGATCCGAACCGCTTCATCGGCATCCGCGATCAAGCCCATATGGCCCGGAACCGTGGAGA
>NZ_JBFUBG010000233.1:0-2167 GCF_056405875.1 Rhizobium sp. P1_E6
GTCATGTGCATTCACTCCCCAAAAAATGAAATTCGACTGATCTAAGCGCTCAAGCAGACAAACTGCAGTGGGGGCGAAGCAATGCATCGACATCATCGAAGCTCCGCCGTTGGGCACCGGGAAGCTGCCTAGAGGTTTTATTTTGAGCGGTAAACTATTGAATCGATTAGCACAGTTCGTAAAAATTCCTGGCGGCAGGAAGGGTACGATCAGATCAAATCTCGTTCAGCCCAAAAGCCAAATTCGAACCAAGGCGACGATGCACAGGTGAGAGCATCGAGCGTCAACATGGATTTCAACGCCGCAGCATTTAAATCCGTGGGACCGGTGTTCCTCAAAATTGTCTGCGGCAAAGTCACYGGCTCGGGAAGCACTTCGGCAGAAGATGCGTCCGTCGTCATGCTATCAAAAGCCGACCCATCGCGGTCAGGTCAAGAGGCAGGATGATGAAAAAAGCGCCGGAAAACAAAGACGAACGTCAACAGCTGTCCGGAGCGGAAATTCTCATTCGTGCCCTCAAAGCAAATGGTGTCCGAACCGTTTTCGGTTACCCGGGCGGGGCAGTTCTCGCCATCTATGACGAACTCTTCCAGCAGTCCGAAATCGAGCATATCCTGGTTCGTCACGAACAGCATGCGGGACATGCCGCCGAAGGTTACGCCCGGGCAAGCGGGAAAGCCGGGGTCGTTCTGGTAACTTCCGGACCCGGCATCACCAACATGGTCACCCCCCTTCAGGACGCGCTGATGGATTCGATCCCGTTGGTCAGTATCTGCGGGCAAGTTCCAACGTCCCTCATCGGGACCGACGCCTTCCAGGAATGCGACGCGGTCGGGATCACCCGTCCGTGCACGAAGCACAGCTACATCGTGACCGACGTCACAGCTCTGGCCGAAACCGTCGATCTGGCCTTCAGGGTAGCAACCTCGGGCCGGCCGGGTCCCGTATTGATCTGTATTCCGAAAGACGTTCAACTGGCCGAATGCACCTACGATGATCCGCTACCCCGGGCGCGACATGCGACTGCACCGGCCGGCCTATTTGATCCTTCGGGCATTCGGCGAGCTACCGATCTTATCGCGAACGCGAGACGCGGTCTGATCTATACGGGCGGAGGCGTCTTGGCGTCGGGGCCAAAGGCTTCAGAGGCTCTGCGACAGCTCGCGGATATGACGGGTTTCCCCGTGACCTCGACCCTGATGGGCCTCGGCGCATTTCCGGCCGGGCATTCGTCCTGGCTCGGCATGCCTGGATTGCATGGCACCTACGAGGCGAACATGGCGATGCACGACTGCGACGTCATGCTCTGTGTGGGCGCGCGCTTCGATGATCGCGTCACGGGCCGGCTCGACCGGTTTTCACCTGGTTCGAAAAAAATCCACATCGACATTGATCCGTCATCGATCAACAAGAACGTCGCCGCTGATGTCGCATTGTGCGGAGACGCTGGCGCAGGGCTGACATTGCTCGTCGAGGAACTGAGGTCACGGAGACATCAGACGAAATCGCAGCTCTTGAGCGACTGGTGGGACGCCATCGCCGGGTGGAGAGACAAGCTATGCCTCGCATACGAACCGGGTGACGGGGTGATCATGCCACAGTTCGCGATCGAGCGTCTTTGGCACCATATTAGGGACCGAGACCCCTATGTTACGACCGAGGTCGGACAACATCAGATGTGGGCGGCTCAATATTGCCGCTTCGACAATCCGAACCGCTTCATTTCCTCCGGAGGTCTCGGAACGATGGGATTCGGCCTGCCGGCAGCGATCGGCGCTCAACTGGCACGGCCGGACAACCTCGTGGTCGATATAGCGGGAGATGCGTCGATCCAGATGAACCTGAAAGAGCTTCCAACGGCCCTTCAGTACAGATTGCCGGTCAAGGTCTTCATATTGAATAATCGTCATCTCGGTATGGTTCGCCAGCTCCAGCAGCATCTCCACAATGGACGCAAGTCTCATAGCTATTCCGACGCATTGCCGGATTTTACCCGATTGGCCGAAGCGTATGGTGCCCGCGGGATTAGATGTCGCCACCCAGGTGAACTCGATCACGCGATCATGGAAATGCTGGCCTTCGATGGCCCGGCTGTCCTGGACTGCGAGGTCGCAGAGCTCGAGAGTTGTTATCCGATGATCAAAGCCGGATCGGGCCACAATGAAAT
>NZ_JBFUBG010000234.1:0-2128 GCF_056405875.1 Rhizobium sp. P1_E6
ATCGGCGGCGTTCTCTTCGGCATGTTCGCCGGCGTGAACTACTGGTTCCCGAAGGCCTTCGGCTTCAAGCTCGATCCCTTCTGGGGCAAGATGAGCTTCTGGTTCTGGCAGATCGGCTTCTGGTTCGCCTTCATGCCGCTCTACGTCCTCGGTCTGATGGGCGTCACCCGCCGCATGAGCCAGTTCGACGATCCGTCGTTGCAGATCTGGTTCATCGTGGCAGCCTTCGGCGTCTGCCTGATCGCACTTGGCATCGCGTCGTTCCTGATCCAGATCGTCGTCTCGTTCAGGAAGCGCGAGGAACTGCGCGACGACAGCGGCGATCCGTGGGATGGCCGCACGCTCGAGTGGTCGACCTCTTCGCCGCCGCCGGATTACAACTTCGCCTTCACGCCGGTCGTCTACGATCACGACAGCTGGTACGACATGAAGAAGCGCGGTTACGAACGTCCGCTTGGCGGCTTCAAGCCGATCCACATGCCAAAGAACACCGGCACCGGCGCGATCCTGTCGGCCTTCAGCATTACCCTCGCTTTCGGCCTGATCTGGTACATGTGGTGGCTGGCCGTTCTCTCCGCAGTCGCCATGCTGGTCGTCGCGATCGGCCATACGTTCAACTACAAGCGCGACTTCTACATTCCCGCCGACGAAGTCACCGAAACGGAAGGCAAGCGCACAAAGCTGCTTGCCGAGCAGGTATAAAGACCATGAGCGATCATACTATCGACACGGCCGAAAAGCCTGGATTCTACCTCACGGAAGACCATCATCCGCAAAACAGCACCAATCTCGGCTTCTGGCTCTACCTCATGAGCGACTGCCTGATCTTTGCGGTGCTGTTTGCCACACACGCCGTGCTCGGCCGCAATTATGCGGCCGGCCCCTCTCCGGCCGATCTCTTCGATCTGCCGCTGGTGGCCATCAATACCTCGATGCTGCTGCTCTCCTCCATCACCTATGGTTTTGCCATGCTGCAGATGKAGCGCAATGCAAAGGCGGAAACGCTATTCTGGCTGGCAATCACCGGCCTCTTCGGCGCAGCCTTCATCGGCCTCGAACTCTATGAGTTCATCCACCTGATCCACGAGGGGGCCGGGCCGCAGCGCAGCGCCTTCCTGTCGTCCTTCTTCACCCTGGTCGGCACGCACGGTCTGCACGTCACCTTCGGCATCATCTGGCTGATCACGCTGATGGTGCAGGTGTCCATGCACGGCCTGATCGAAGCCAACCGCCGCCGCCTGATGTGCCTTTCGATGTTCTGGCACTTCCTCGACGTCGTCTGGATCGGCGTCTTTTCCGTTGTTTATCTCATGGGAGTCGTTGGATGATCGCTGAAAGTCCTGTCAGAGAAGATGCGCATACCGCACACCACGCCCATAGCCACGGGCACCAGGCCGGTCACGGCACCTTCAAGAGCTATATGACCGGCTTCGTCCTGTCGGTAATTTTGACGGCGATCCCCTTCGCATTGGTCATCGGGGACGTCTTTCACAGCAAGCTTGCGACAGTCAGCCTGGTGCTGACCCTGGGCGTCATCCAGATCGTCGTGCACATGATCTATTTCCTCCATATGAACTCGAAGTCCGAGGGCGGCTGGACGATGATGGCGTTGATCTTCACCATCGTCATCATCGCCATCGCGCTCGCCGGTTCCCTTTGGGTGATGTATCACCTGAATACCAATATGATGCCGACCATGACCCCCGCCATGATGAAGAACATACCGTAGAGGACCGAGGGATCTTCCAGGGCGAAACGTGTTTCTATGAAGGAAAAGGTCGTGAAAACGCAAAGGCGCCTTTCGCCCTCCCGCGTTATTGCATGTGTCGCCCTGTCGTTCCTGACGACCATCTTGGTCTGCCTCGGCATCTGGCAAGTCGAAAGGTTATCCTGGAAACGTGCGCTGATCGCCCGCGTTGATGCGCGGGTTCATGCCGCGCCGGTGGCACCGCCGGCCCGGGCTCAATGGAAAACGGTCAGCGCCGCGGGCGACGAATATCGGCGCGTGACGATGAGCGGTCTGTTGGAGAATGACCGCGAGAGCCTCGTCTACGCCTCGACGGCTCTCGGGCCCGGCTATTGGGTGATGACGCCGCTGCGACTTGCCGACGACACTGCGATCATCGTC
>NZ_JBFUBG010000235.1:0-2070 GCF_056405875.1 Rhizobium sp. P1_E6
GGCATGGCACCCGCGGATGGATGCGGACCCCGTGCATCGTTGGCTTAGGGCGCTGATTTTTGAGAGGTTCAAGTCAATGGACTAAGTACACACGATAACTGAGAATGACCGTTGTTGGCGCATTTGAGGCAAGCGTTCGATAGGTATGACGGCGTCTCCCGTTCAAGCCCCCTCAAGAGCATAAATGTTGACCGCTGTCTGCTCCACGTTGTTGGAGCTATGAGAAGTTTTCAAGAACCGCCAGGAACGTATGGCGGTCGCCCTGTCCCTCGGTCAGCCGCACGCGACCCTCGATATCGGCCAGATGGTGGTCCATCAGCTGCTGTGCCTTCGCCAAATCCCTGGCCTTCAGTGCTACCACGATCATGCGATGGTGGTCTGCGCCGCAATCGTCCTTGCGGTCTTCCTCGTAGAGCGACATCACGAGCGACAGGCGGGCGACGATTTTCGACAGCATTTCCGTTAGCACCGGATTGCCGGCGGTTTCGGCGAGCACGATATGGAACTTGCCGGAGAGCACCGTCTTGGATTTCTCGTCGCCGTGGTGGTGGATGTGCTCTTCCTCATCAGTCATGTTCTGCAAGGCATCGAGTTGTTCGGCTGTTGCCCTGGAGATGACGAGTTCCAGCAGCAAGCCTTCCAGTTTGCGGCGGGCCTCGAAGAGGCTGTTCGCCTGATCGATGCTGGGTTCGGCAACGAAGGTGCCGCGGTTTCTCTTCCGCTCCAGCAGGTGGTCGCTTTCGAGAACGCCGAGGGCGCCGCGCACCACCGTGCGGCTGACACCGAAATGCTCGGCAATCGCCTCTTCGAGGATCTTGGTGCCGGGCTTCAGCGCGCCTTCGCCGATCGCCGCCGCCAACGTGTTGCGGATGCGTTCGGACACGTCGTCGTTGTCAACAGTGTCCGCCGCGCCGTTGGCGGCCGTGGACGGTTTCAGGCTTTGACGACGCGTCTTTTTCATCATTCCTCTCCAGTCTCAGGGGCAGCCTCCGGATCACCGCTAGCTGTGACATATCCGATATCGGTGCGCCGTAATTTTTTCCATAAGAATGTTTGTGCGCAACTCGATGTTTCCACCATAACCTGTTGATATCAGGCGGCCGAAGCCGCCGTCATTTCAGCCGATTAGGCTGCCTTCTTGTCCGCTGCTGCCGAATTCAGCGTGATGCCTTTGTCTCTGCAGATCGTCTCGATGTGACTTGCCGACTGCTTGATGAAGGCGATCGCTTCGTTGAAGCCGTAGGACTGGTGTTCGTAGCTCGGATAGCCGTACTGGCTGGCTTCATAGGCCTCCCWGTTCGGGATCTCGCCGGATGCCACACGCTGTTCGTAGACATCCACCAGCGCCATGTAAGCGTCGAGCTCTTCGGTAGTGAGATCGCGATGGCCGGCGCGCCAGATGGGATCGTCGATCTCGATGCACTGGCGTGGATTGGCCTTGCGCGGCTTGTCGGCGACGGAGGCCGCCACTTCCAGCGAAAGGTTGAGCGCGGGGTTGGCCTCGGCGAGGATCGGGAGGATGGTCGCGAAATCGACGATACCGCCGCCGACGGGGCGGGTCTGGAAGTCGAGCCCACCGGGCGCGCGGCCGACATAGGCATCCTTGATATGCGTCTGGCGGACGAAGGGGGCGAGGCGCTTCGCCGCAAAGACCGGATGCTCCGCTCGCTGCAGGCCATTGGCGGTGTCGAAGACAGCGCCGACGCAATCGGCGCCGACCTTTTCGATCAGCCGCAGGATCTCGAAGGAGGTGATCTCGTCATGGGTCTCGATGTTCACGTGCGCGCCATGCGCGCGAGCAACAGGCGCGAGCTTCTGCAGAACCTTCTCGATGCCGATCAACTGGTCGTCCCAGGTGATATCGGTGCGGAAGCGGTCATTGGCCAGCCGGCCGCGATATTCGGACTTGAAGTTGCCGGGCGCGACCCAGAGCTCGAAACATCCGATGGCGGCACTTGCCTCGATCATGCGCGTAAAGCCGGCGATGATGTCGCCGTCGCCGGCGGCTCGAAGGGCCGGTTCCTCGGCGCTGCAATAGGGATTGATCTTGCCCACACCGCTTTCCAGGTA